>JAISLH010000067.1 GCA_031260565.1 Bacteroidales bacterium | reverse complement strand
AGAGCATCGTTAGCAACCCAAAGGCTAATGCCGTTAGTTGTTACGTTAGCCAATCCATTTGAAAGTTTGTTGAGTCTTATTCTGAAGCGTTCAGCATTTTGTCCCTCACTTACTATTGTCGGATAGGTATCACCATTGCTTATTGCTATTTCCTGTTCTCCGTCAATTAAAGTTACTTCTATATCTTCTGGGATATTGCCGAAGGAAAGCGTTACATTGTTTGTAGCCTTTGAACTGATGTTCATCGGACATTCGTAAGGGAGGACAGAAATAGAGTTTATGGCTATCATACTGCTATCAACAATAAAGTAAGGTTCGCATAAATAGTCATTCATACCAAGCATCTTATAAGCATCATAAGGGTCAAAGCCGTTAGAAGCTAATTCATTGATACTAATGTTGGCATTGATACTTTCGTTGTTAGCCGTTGATGTAATGGTTATCTTGCTTGTGTTAGTGCTACTCTTAGCTGTTGCTTTGGTTTGGTGAGCCTTATTAAATTGGAAAGTATGGGAGAATGTCGTTGCACCATTTTTGCCACTTACAAAGAAGCCTTCACCTTGCTTAACTTTGTTGTCAATATCTTCATCTAACGGATTCCAACTTTGGTTATCTGCAAATACATACAAGTATCTTGTCTCTAAATTAGCAGCATTCGTATTGATGAAAGGTTTTGTCCAAAGGTTAGCAGGATATGGGTTAGCCAGAGCATACCACCTGCCATCTACCATGCTGTAGAGCGTGTGCAATGAGCCGTTGTTAGTATAAGTTACACTTGTATTGGCATTGTACAAAGTACCACCTCTCATTGCCAGTGTTACTGCCGTACCTGCCGGGCTAAGTAAAGTTGGATAGCCGGGGTCAAGTACGTAAGCTAAGTATCCGTTACCGGGTACCATATTAGTGTTCTTCCCCATAAGGATATAACCATTGTCATTGAACCATAGATTAGTTTCATAGACAAATTTCAACATTGAAACCTCCGAACCATTAGAAACATTCTGATATGCCGGTGGATTTCCTACAATATCAAAGTATGTTCCTGCAGTAATTGTTCCTCTTGGTGTGCCAACAAAGGCATAGTTTTCGTTAAGCAATGTTCTTTCAACAGTAGCGTCATTTATAGAAGCAATAGGAGAAGTAGTATTGTTTAACAAGCTACCTCCGTCTCTTATGATAAATCTTGGCAAAACACCACCCGGTACAACTGAGTTGTCCGCCATAATAGCGTCAGTTAGCTCTATGGTTTTACCGCTTGCGATGATAGTTTCCGGGTATGAGAAGAGCTTTGTGTTAAAGGTTATAATACTTCCCTGTACCACATTGCCGTCTATTGTAACATTGATTCTGTAAGAGTAGTCACTGTAAGGGGTTAATCCGCTTATGTCTGTTGATTTATTACCCGATGTATAAGAGGTTATAGATATAGGTGTATGACCTGTTAATACTCCTGCTGTGCCGGGCCACCACTCAAAAGATATGGCTGTCGGTGCAGACCCTGTATAATCTACCTGCCCATTCAATGTAGCATCATTTAGGGAAGCGGCTGGGGCAAGGGTACGAATATCAAACGTCTTCGTCCATAAAGATTGTATGGAAGAAGCTACTGTCGTGTCGGGACGAACCATATAAATTCTGTAATTATATTGTGTTGAGTGTAACAAGTTCTCTAACATAAAAGTTTTGTCTCCATGTACTACACTCAAATTAGGAGATTGTACAGCGGTACCTTCTCCCGATGTTGCCTTCCAATATTTGAAATATATATTACTAATATCAGGAGCACCACTCCAACATGTTATAAAGCCATTGATATTGGCATGAGAATAATCTACGTTTGTGGCAGGTGTTGCCTCAACTATAAAGTCTTTTGTATAGAACGCCAAAGTATCTGGTGCAAATATCGTATCACCTGCTGCTGCACCTATGACAGCATATACTTGAAAATAATAAATTCTATTAAATGTCAAACTCGCAATGTCTGCCTTAAATGTATTTGGGTCGGCAGTTGGTGCTGTATTTTCTACAGCAGCAATATACTGCCATGCTCCTGTGCCTAATTTGTATCTAAACTTATAGTTATTGCTTGGAAGACTACCCCCATTGGTTATTCTAGCATTTAATGTTGCAGAAGTAGGAGCAACAGGGTCGGCAGCAAGGTTCTGCACTTTGATACCTTGCCATTTCAAGACAGGGTAACCATAATTAACATTGTTCACATCTTGTGTAAATGGATTAGCTGGACTTGCTCCGCTATTTAAAGTTGCAATAAAACCGGCAGCCTTCATTTGTGCTGCTGTCTGTTGAGTGCCCCCAGCAGTAACAGGGGTTACACTGCTTCCATTCCACTGGTCAAAGAAAAAGCAATTACTTGGAGTACTTGTTGCTCCTTCTATATAGCCTCTAAATCCTCCAAAGGTAGTGCTGCTTGACCCTGATACTCTATAAACCGTATCACACGAATAAGAATTGTATAGATTGTTGGTTGCACCGTTTGTTGTGGATAAAAAGCCTCCAACATAGTTAGTACCGCTAACTTTACATGCTGTAGTATAGCAATTTCTTAATTGTCCAGAACTACTGCTTGCCTGAAATCCGCCAACGTAAGATGTTCCAGTAATAGTACTTTTATAAACATAGCAACCTGTACAAGTGTTAGAACTTGACGTAAATCCTCCTGTATAGCTACCACTACCAGTGATACTACTGTTAGCAACATAGCAGTTGGTGGCTGTACCTGTGTAATTAAAACCAGAAGTATAACTGGAAGTATTAACAACGGTAACATTATCAACGTAGCAATCTCTGGCAGTAGCACTGTAAGCGAACCCAGCAACCATACCTGTGTTGGATGTAACACTGCTATTTAGTACATAACAGTTTCTGCCATCAAGTAAGTACCCTGCAAAACAGCCTGTATAACCCCAAGTAGGAGTATTATTAGCAATGATATTAACATGGTCTAACCCCAAGTTTTTAACAACACTTTCGTTATTTGTGTATCCGAAGAAGCCTGTATATTGCGCAGTACTATTTATATTAATATTTGATATTTCTTTGTTGTTACCTTCAAACTTACCTCTGAAAGCATTGTTTGGATAGCCTAATTTACCTGAACGGTTTCTCCCTCCAATAGGCAGGAAGTTAGGAACGGAAGACATATCAATATTGTTTTCTACCTTAAAATATTTGTTATATGTATTACCATATTGTACCACGTGATAGTCATCTTTCACAAAGCGAGACAATGTCTGCAAGTCTGCTACGGTTGCTATCAGATATGGGTTATCTACCGTTGTTCCTATATTTGCGTCAAAGTTCTCATCGGCAGGTGAAGTAGATAAGCGATAAGAACCAAACCCAAGCACAGGGAAACACTGACCACGAACAGGTTCTTCTATTGCATTTTCACCTCTGCCCTCCCAACGAAGCACAGGGTAATCATCGTTCTCACCTGAAATTGCTCGTTGCCATCTTCCGGTCGTTACGCCGTTTGTCCCAAGCAAATAAAGCACAAAGCAATTGGTTTTCATATCAGGGGCAATCATTGGGTCGCCGGCTTCTTTGCCTTCAACATCAGTCCAGTTGCTGCCGCCACTCGTGCCATTGTCCGTTCCCCTCCATGCGTTAAGGTAATAGGAGTTATAAACACTAACATTATTATCTCCGCACAGACCACCAAAGTACTGAGATGATCCTGACAGTCTATTGACGGTGGAAAGAAAATAAGAATAATATATGCTGCCCGCACTTCCAGTTGCACCACCAACATAACTACTGCCACTAACATTTCCACCATAAGTGTATGAGTTATATATACTGCCATAACTACCTATGAAACCTCCAACATAATTAGTACCGCTGATATTCGCTCCTTTAACGTAACAATTAGCAAATCTACCATTATAACCTGAAAAGCTACCAACATAGTTTTTAGTGCTGACAACATTAGGGTTCAATAAAATAAGATTAGTAATACTATCAAACGTCTCAGCATACCCAAACAAACCGGTGTAAGATAAAGGTGTATTTATATGAAGATTGGAAATGGTTTTATTGTTTCCATCTACTGCCCCATAAAATGTATGTACTTCTGAACATGTATCTTTATACCTTCCACCAATAGACTGAAAGCTTGCAATGGAATTCATATCAATATCATTACTTATCTTGAAATACTTGCCGTATGTATTATTATAGGAGGAAGAAGGTGAAAAATCATTCTTTACAAATTCAGACAACACTTCAAGGTCGTGAGCAGTTGCTATAATATATGGATTAGCACGAGTTGTCCCAACCGTATTTGGAAAGTCTGCGGTGTGAAGGGTAGATAACTGATAGTCCCCTTTGACATTAGCTTTTCCCAAAATAGGGAAACAATCAGGGTCGGCTGTAGCATCTACACCATTGCTGCTTGTTAATGCTAACCTTAAAACAGGATAGCCCCCATTAACAGAGCTACTTTGTGCCATTTGCCAATGACTTGATGTTCCACTTACCGGTTGATTTCCATATTTTAATAAACGCAAAACAAAGCAATTCGTCTTCATTTCAGAATCATCTACCACAAGCCCCAGTAAAGATTTTTTCTCACTTGTTATATCAGACCAATTAGCCCCACTGCCATCTGTACCTTTCCAAGTACTACTATAGTAGCTCAGTCGAGGACACCAAGATGAGCCACCAGAAGTGGCAACAAAGCCTCCGAAATATATACTTGTGCCAGAAGTTCTATTCACTGTATTTGCCGCATAAGAACCATAACAACTCGTATTAGTGGTATAGCCACCAAATCCACCAACATAAGAAGTGCCACTGACAGAGCACAAGGTAGAATAACAATTATAGAAGTATATATAGTCACTATAGCCAAGAATTCCCCCAACATAGGTAGTTCCACTAATTGTCAGATTTGTAGAATAACAATAATATACAGGCTGTCCTATACACCAATAAGCGTAGCCGATAATTCCACCAACGTAAGAAGTGCCGATAATGCTTCCTCCCGTAACGTAGCAAGAATCTAAATCTATTGATTGTTTTTGAGAACCAATTAGCGCACCCACATATTGACCACCTGAAATATTTACATTCTGCAACCCAAGACCTCGTATTGCAGCACCAAAGGTAGCCTTGGTGGTAACATTCTGCACCGTATCACACAAGCCAAATAAGCCTGTGTAATTCAAAGAGCCTGTTATCGTAAGGTTTGAAATCACCTTGTTGTTCCCGTCAAAGACTCCGGAAAAGTAATTAGTTGTACTTGCTGCCGTACCTGCAGCATCTCTTCCTCCAATAGGGATAAAGTTAGCAACACCTGACATATTGATGTCTTGTGTAACTCTGAAATAAGTACTGTCGCAATGGTTGGCAGCCGCCGTCCTGACATAAGTAGATAATGCTTGAAGGTCTGCAGGGGTAGCAATCTGATAAGGATTAGCTGCACTACCTTTGTTTGTCTCACCGCTAACTCCAGTTAAAGTGGAGATAACTTCCTGTTGGGAATAACCCACATTAGCCAGCCCAAACGTCATAGCTACGGCTAATGATAATAGTTTGATTTTTTTGAACATAGTTTTTTTTATTTATAATTCTACGATATATTTCTAAAAAACGAAGCCGCAAAGATACAAAGAATAAATAAATTACAACAGGTTTTTTACAACAATCTAAAAAAATCGTTTTTTTTTTTTGAAAATCAGATAGTTGCGAAATAAAAATAAACAAGCAGGAAATGGGAATATGCTTAAAAATGACTTTTATATACTACAAATTTCTCAAATTTAATATTTGCAAATCCACCTTTTCATTTTATTTATTACGTTTTTTATCAGAAATTGCTAATGCTTGTTTTTGGCGAAACCGATACCTTATTCCATTTCCTAATTTTACTGCTTTAATTTCCCCAAACAGCGTTTTAATTTATCCAAACAGTCTTTCATTTTAATAAGATGTACATCAAAAATAAATAAGATGTACATCAAATGAAAATAAGATGTACATCAAATGAAAATAAGATGTACATCTAATCAAAATGAAAGGCTGTTTGGTGAAATTAAGGCGGCATTTCAGAAAATTCTTACTTTGTTGTAGTAACTTCTAATTTGATTGCGGAGAAGTGAAATAAAAAAATGATGAGTATTTGCTATATCTTTTTCTCTTAAATTGTCTTTAATCATTTTTTTTTATCATTTTGAAACATTTAGCCATTGAATTGTGTCTATCAATGAGAAAAAATGTATCTTTGCAACGTTTTATTTTAGATTTGTAAGGGTAATTAAAAACAATGAGCTATGAGAAAAATATCGTTAATTTCTTGGATTGTTATGGTGGTAGCACCCTCTGTGCTATTGTCTCAGGTTACTACACAGCAGGTTACTATAACGCCTGCACAGTTATTGCTTAACAATTTTGTAGGGGAAGGTATTACTATTTCCAATGTAGAATTCAAATCAAGTGCAGGGGCAATAAGCTCAAACCAAATAGGCACTTTTACAAACGCTGATACATCTGGATTAAAGATAAAGGCAACATCGGGGATTGTTATGGCAACGTCTGCTATTGATTGCAGTGTCCAAACAGGAGGTTCTACAGCGACAAATACTTGGAACTCTACCGTAGCAGATGCTCCTCAGTACTCAGCTGGCTTGGGGCAAGTACTTACAGCTATGGGCTTCGGTCCCACAACAAATATGTACAACATAGCGGTGCTTTCTTTCGATTTTATTTCAGAAGGAGAGAATGTTGCTTTCAAGTACTGCTTCTCTTCTGAAGAATATCCTAACTTTGTTTGCAGTACTGTCAATGATGCTTTTGGCTTCTTTATCTCTGGTCCTTTTCATACTGACGGGAGTATTAATTGGGATTATGGACCGCCTCATACGGGGGAGAACATTGCTATCATACCCGGAACTACCGACCCTGTTACCATAAATTCAGTAAATGGAGGGACTGCTGCCGGCTCGCAACAACCTTGCATACTCACAAATAGCCAATATTTTGTGGGACCAACTGCTACGAACGGCAACACGAATATAACAGGGTTTCCATTGAATGGTTGCACCACACTTTTACAGACAAAACAGATAACTGTTGAGCCTTGCCAAAAATATCATTTAGAATTGGCTATCTGTAACACAGGTGACGCTGCATATCAATCCGCCGTCTTTTTGGAAGCTAATTCATTTGTGGCAGAAAGGCTAACGTTAGGTAATACAGCTAAAGGGCAAACATCTTCTGATGGCTCTTCTGAATTATTTGTCAAGGGTTGTTCGGAAACGGAGATACGTCTGTCTCGTAATATGCCCGCAACAAATTATATTCCGTTGCAAATAAGTTTTGCTGGAGACGCAATAAGAGGAACAGACTATGAGGTAATAGATGAGCAAGGAGAATTAGTGGGTGCAACAGTTACCTTTTTCCCAGGTGATACGGTTGTTTCTTTAAGAGTTATGTTTTTTGACAGAGACCCCAATGAACCCGTAGGTAACATAAAAAACCTAATAGTAAATACAGCATCCGGTACTCTTGAATGCCAGCCTCAGGCTGAGCCTTTGACGTTGCGTATGGTCAAGATAGCACCTATGTCTATGACGACAAGTGGAAGTAAGGCTTATTGTGAAGCTAATATGCCTAAGACAGATGTACTTACTGTTGATGTACAAAATTCTTATGGTGATGTAGAATATACGTGGAGTTATGGAAACAATCCCTATAACGAGATAAATAATTGTGTCTTTTATTCACCTACCGATGTCTATCTGACTGTTACCGATGTCTGCTCTCGGCTTCCTTATGACACAACAAAGGCTTTACGAGATACGTTACGCTTTGAAGTGGATGTTCCGCATATTGACGCCTTTGCCGACAAAGATAAAATATGTGAGGGAGATTCTTTACAACTTCACGCTTCCGAATCAACATATTTCCTTTGGTCAAGCGGCGTTGGAGACAATATTCTGTCTCATTATAGCGACCAGCAAGACCCTTGGGCTCAACCAATGTATTCAACATACTTCAAAGTTTTGGCAACAGACAGCAATGGTTGTCAGGCAACGGATTCAGTCTTCGTAATGGTCGTACCTGCCGTTGATGCACAGATGTTGCTTAATCCAACAGAAACAACATTTCTCAATCCAAACATTTCATACGAAGATGCAACACCTTTCTCTTTTTATTGGTATTGGGACTTCGGTGATGGCACATCTTCTACAGACAGGAATGGAATACACACTTATTCCTCTGCCGACACAGGTACTTATGACGTTATGCTTGTTGCCTACAACGAGGCTCATTGTCCTGACACGGCTTATGGACGAGTACGTCTGAAAGATGAGTTTGCAATTTATTTTCCAACAGGTCTGCTTGCTGGAAATGACGGAGCAAGTGGTCTCTTCCGCCCTTATGGTTCTGGCTTGACGTATTATGAAATTCGTATCTACAATCGTTGGGGTACGCAAGTATTCTACACAAACGAGCTTGGTCAAGGTTGGGACGGCAGACTCCAAAACGGCGAATATGCTCCTAATGGTACGTATGCTTATGACATCATATACAAAGATGGCAATGGACTTTCGCAACGTAAGTTAGGAACAGTAAACATTGTCCGTGCAGACAAACAATGATAAGACAAACTGGTAGTACGTCAAATCAGGTGCGGCGTTTTATTTTGACAAAGCAAAGAGAGGGAAAATCTATTACAAATATAAAATTTTGGTAATAGTAAATCGTTTTGATTAAATGAGAGATTGCTGTGAGCTTTACTGCAAGTTGGTAAGAGTATTGACTATGCCCTCAACGTCAATCTTACAAATAGCCTGCAGTTGCTCTACCGAACCGTGTTCAATGAAATGGTCAGGCAAGCCAAGTCTTATTATCCGATTTTTATAGCCCATATCAGCAGCATATTCCGCTATTGCACTGCCAAAACCTCCTGCAATAACCCCGTCTTCAATGGTAACAATGGTCTGGTAGTCGGTCATAGCTTGGTCGGTTAGCGTTTTGTTCAAAGGTTTTAAAAACAGGTAATTGTAATGTGCTATATGGATGTTAGCTTCCTGCAATTTGGCAATAGCTTGCTGAACATTGTTGCCAATAGTTCCCAAAGAAAGAACGGCTACCTTTGCTTGATGTTGCTCATCGGTCAGTTTCTCTCCGCTACCTATTGGGATTAGCGTCATATCTTTTTCCCACTGGGTATTGAAACCATTGCCCCGTGGATAACGAATTGCAAAAGGTGAATCAGTATTTAGAGCGGTGAAAAGCATATTACGTAGCTGTATCTCATTCATTGGTGCTGCTACTATGATGTTTGGTATGGAGCGAAGATAGGCAAGGTCAAAAGCTCCGTGATGAGTTGCCCCGTCCTGCCCAACAAGTCCTGCTCTATCCAAACAAAGGACAACGTGAAGTTTTTGGAGGCAAACGTCATGGATTATTTGGTCGTAAGCTCTCTGCATAAAAGAAGAGTAAATATTACAGAAAGGGACAAGCCCATTTGCTGCCATTCCTGCCGACAGAGTTACGGCGTGCTCTTCGGCAATACCTACATCAAAAGTTCGTTCTGGAAAAACCTTCATCATCTTATCCAAAGAGCAGCCCGATAACATTGCGGGCGTAATACCAACAACTCGTTTGTCCATCGTAGCTAAGTCAATCATCGTTTCGCCAAAAACATCTTGGAATTTTGGAGCAACTGCTGCTGTCGTTTGTTTGTGTTCTATCTCCCCTGTCTTTGAGTTAAACGTTCCCGGAGCATGGTATGTCGTTGGATTTTGCTCGGCTTGTGATAAGCCTTTGCCTTTTTTGGTTATTATATGTAATATTTTAGCTCCCTTTATGTGCTTCAACGACCTCAAAGTCTTAATCAAATCATCTACATCGTTGCCGTCAATAGGTCCAAAGTACCTTATGTTTAACGCTTCAAAGAAAGTACTCTTGCCAGAGAAGACATACTTGGTGGCAAGCAATATCTTTCTAAATAAATTCTTGTGTTTGGAAAAAGAAAGTGTGTTTCCGCCGAGCATATTCCATATTTTGTTCTTTAGCCTGTTGTATTTAGCCGATATGGTAATGCGAGTTAAATAACGGCTTAAAGCACCCACTTGTTTATCTATAGATATGCCGTTATCATTTAGAATTATCAGAAGATTGGAATCGCTTGTCCCCGCATGATTGAGAGCTTCAAAAGCCATACCTCCTGTCATTGAGCCGTCACCTATCACTGCTATATGGCAGTTGTCCTGCTTGTCTCCACGCAAACTATCGGCTATTGCCATACCAAGTGAAGCCGAAATAGAAGTAGAGGAATGTCCAGTGCCAAAACAATCATAAGGGCTTTCGTCTCTACGAGGAAAACCGCTGATACCTTTGAAAGAACGGATTGAAGGGAAACTCTCTTTTCTGCCTGTTAAAACTTTGTGGGCATAAGCCTGATGACCAACGTCCCAAATCAGAGTATCGTTAGGCACATCAAAGAGATAATGTAAGGCAACGGTCAATTCCACTGTGCCAAGACTTGAAGCCAAATGACCAGGATTTTCAGATAAAACATCAACAATATATTCCCTTAACTCCTTGCATAACTGTGGTAAGCTACTTTGCGGCAAGATTTTTATATCCTTAGGATATTGTATGTTTTTTAATAGTTCTCCTTGCTTATATTGAGACATAACAGACTTATATTTACGACTTGCAAAGATAATAAAAATTTCTATTATCAAAGAAACTTGGCAAAATTTGAAGAGAAAGTTTTGTTAGTTTAAAAAAAAATTGTACTTTTGCAACCTCAAAAATGACAAAAATGTCATAATAAAGGCTCGGCGTCGTAGCTCAGTTGGTAGAGCAGAGGACTGAAAATCCTTGTGTCACTGGTTCAAATCCAGTCGATGCCACAAGAAAAAAGGAAGTAACTAATAATTACTTCCTTTTTCTTTTATTACGCTCTGTATTAGTCTTATTGATTACTATACTGCAAGACTTCCTCGCTGCAATATTTCAATTCAATGCCCGCCTGCCGAAACATCTCTTCCGATTCGGCAGCAGTATGATATTTCTTTTCACAAACCACTCGCTTAATACCGCAATTAATGATAAGCATAGCACAGGTTCGGCAGGGTGTCATACGGCAATAAAGCGTTGCTCCTTCAATAGAAATCCCTCGTTTGGCAGCTTGACATATTGCGTTTTGCTCAGCATGGACGGTACGGACACAATGATTGGTCGTAGTGCCGTCTTCATGAGTCGTTTGCTTAAAAAGATGACCCACCTCATCACAATGCGGCAAACCCATCGGCGACCCTACATAACCCGTTACCAAAACCTGCTTCTCTTTGACTATAACGCAGCCACTTCTTCCTCTATCACAAGTAGCTCTTCGGGCAGCAGCGTTTGCCAACTCCATAAAATACTCGTCCCAAGTAGGTCTGTAATTAGCCTTTTCTATCTTTGCAATCACCTCTTCCACTTGTTGCTCCAGCTCATTTATCGTTCCGTTGTTGGTAAAAGCATAGTCCGCCATTTTTATACATTGAGCAATGTTTTGATTGCTGCTGTTGAGAGACGACATCTCCCTCTGCTCATTCTCAACAAAGGTCTTAAAAGATATGTTGTCCGTTTCCGATTTGCGTTTGACAACTCTGTCGTAACGAAGCGACAGTTCTGCATCAACAGACAGAAGGTAGAAAGTGCTGTTTTTTTTCAAATATTCCACTTCCATAGGATTGCGGATACTCTCTATGATACAATTCTCCCTTTTCTTTGAAGCAGCGTCCAACAGCGACTTTATAATATAATCTGCTCCCTTTTCCTGCCTCAAATGGTTAGCCATAGCAGTCATAGAATCTCTATCAACAACCAAGCCTGACTTTATTTGCTCAACAAGAAAGTTGCGAACAGAATAATGCCTGTAACCTCTCTTTTTAAGCAAATCTACAATCGTACCCTTACCTGCTCCTATCGTACCTGTTATGCCAATGACAATCATCTTAATTCACCTTATAATTATAGTCCAACTTTGCTAAATCCTCGTTAGCCTTAACAATCTTTGCCTTCAAACCCTGCTTGTAATCACTCATCTTTCGCATAAGTTTTTTATCTGTAAGCGAAAGTATCTGTAAAGCAAGTATTGCTGCATTCAAAGCTCCATTGATAGCCACCGTTGCCACAGGTATTCCCGGAGGCATCTGCATTATAGAAAAGGCGGCGTCCATTCCATCCAAAGAAGACTTGATAGGCACGCCGATAACAGGCAAAGTCGTGTTGGCAGCAATCACTCCGGGCAGAGCAGCAGCCATTCCAGCAGCAGCAATGATAACCTTGACGCCTCTTTTGGCTGCCTTATTGGCAAAAATCTCTACTTCCTTTGGCGTCCGATGAGCCGATAAAGCATTGACTTCAAACCTTATCTCCATCTGGTCAAGGAACTCCAAAGCCTTGTCCATTATTGGTAAATCGGAAGTGCTGCCCATTATAACACTAACTAAGGGTGATGTTTTTTTATTCATAAATCATTCTGTTTTTCGGTCTGCAAAGATACTGATTTCTGTTAAAATAGAGTTTTATTTTATCAAAAAATAGTTTTTCTTTTCTTTTTTCGTTGTCATAAAATTCATATTACAGGGCTAATAATTTATACAAATGCTGCATAGTTTTGCCTAAAAGTTCGGCTAAACTTGCAAAAAAGATTGTGAAGAAATCATCATTTTAGTCAAATGCCATTTCGTCAGAACAAAACGCCGTTTTAATTTTCTAAAGTGGCGTTTCGTGACGCTGAAACGCCACTTTAGTTTTACCAAAAAGCACGAAAAAGGGGATAAAATGTCATTTTACCCCCATAAATTTACATATTAGGTTATTGAAATATCACAATGTAGCACTTATACAAAAACATCAAGTCCGCAACTCTAAAAAGCGGCGATTTTTAATGAAGTTTTGTTGCATTAAATCTGTAAATTGTGATGATGTTTTTTGATATTGTGTTGCCATATAAGTGTATCTTAATTTTGTTTTGCAAAAGTACAAAAAAAATTCTTACGAAAATCAAATCGAGGTAATATGTTCCAAAATTGTAGTATGTGCCGAAAATTTTGTACTT
>JAISLH010000066.1 GCA_031260565.1 Bacteroidales bacterium | reverse complement strand
AGAGCATCGTTAGCAACCCAAAGGCTAATGCCGTTAGTTGTTACGTTAGCCAATCCATTTGAAAGTTTGTTGAGTCTTATTCTGAAGCGTTCAGCATTTTGTCCCTCACTTACTATTGTTGGATAGGTATCACCATTGCTTATTGCTATCTCCTGTTCTCCGTCAATCAAAGTTACTTCAATATCTTCTGGGATATTGTTGAAGGTAAGCGTTACATTGTTGGTCGCTTTTGAACTGATGTTCATCGGACATTCATAAGGGAGAACTGAAATAGAGTTTATAGCTATCATACTGCTATCAACAATAAAGTAAGGTTCGCATACATTGCTGTTCATACCAAGCATCTTGTATGCGTCATAAGGGTCAAAGCCATTAGAAGCTAATTCATTTATCTTTATGTATGCTTCCTTTTCGTAGCAGCCTCCAGTCTTTGCCGTGATTTTGATTTGGGTTTCATTCAAAGATGCTTTGCTGGTAGCCTTAGTCATGTGGGCGCGATTGAAGACAAATTGCTGCGTTCTTTGAGCCACGCCCAATTTGCTTGCAACAAAGAAGCCTTCGCCAATCTTCACCCTTGCGTTAAGATCACTGCGCTGCAATATGTTCCATGTGCGGTCTGCTGCCAGAGTGTAAAGCACATCACCCTGTGCGTTGGTATTAGTGTTAAGGAAAGGGCGCACCCAAAGGTTTGCACTGAAAGGATTTGACAATGAATACCACATTCCATCAACGTAGCTTTCAACCGTATTAGGCGAGCCGCCATTGTAGATGGAAAACGTTGTGTCCTTGTTCCAAAGAGTGCCGCCATTGAAAGATTGTTTTACCAAAAGTCCCTGATTGTCTTGAAGCCATTGCGGGTCATTCACGTAATAAGGGTCAAGGACATAGGCAAGATAACCCTGAGCAGGAAGCATCTGCGAATTGTATCCAAGATAAGTATAATCGCCCGGATCACCACCCCACTTATTCGTTCCGTAGTTGAATTTAAGAATGGAAACTGGAGAATTTTTAAAGACGTTATTATAAACACGTCCGCCATCTTCCCCGAGATACTCTCCTACTTTAACATTGCCAAAGGCAGAACCGATAAAGACGTATTGCTCATTAAGCAAGCCTCGTTCCACAGCTACATTGGTGAAGTTGCCGGAAGTATAATTATTGATTAGCGAACCACCATCTTCAATGATAATATTGGTTGGTCTATTGTTGAAATCAGCTAAATTTGCAACTGTAATTGTCTCTTCATCTTCTATGATAACCAAATCTGCAGATGACGGTTCATAACCAAGGATAGGATAGCCATTGTTGCGTGTCCATGGCACATCGTCTTCACTCCAGTTGGGAGAGCCTCCAAGTGTAGCTGTAAAACCAGAGACTTTCATTGCACCCTTCGTCATTGAAGTAGCATTTCCAGCATAGTTTAAGGCATAGGTATTAGTGATATTGGCGTTGCTGCCAGCCAGCCCTAAAAATTTATTAGTAGATACTTTGCCTGTTGAATAAGCATTCGCTATATTGGTAAGCTCTGCATAACCGACAAAGCCTCCAAGTACTTTTGTATTGTTGTTGTTCAAAACATCAGTTCTTGAATAGCAATTAGTGATATTAACTGTAGCATTGTTGTTTAATGCGTCTCCTTTGCTATAACCTATAAGACCGCCTACATAATTATTACCTGCAACATCTATTCTTGAGTAGCAATTTGAAATATTAATATCTCCTTTCCGTGCAACATTAACATGATCGGTACGTAAAGAAGGGAAAGCATAGCCGATAATACCACCAACCATTGTATCTCCTTCAATAATACTGTTGTATATTGCAACGTTTCGTATAGATGCCCCAGTGCCTATATAACCAAACAAGCCCACACAACTATTGTTATGATTTACTATTTGCAAGTTTGATATTCTAAAATTGTTGCCATCAAAGTGTCCATAGAAAGGATTGTTGTTTATTGCGTCATCATAATACCCAATTGGTCTTAATTGATAATTATTGCTATACAAACCTCCAACAGTCGGTGCATTCGTAAAATCAATATTTGCCATTAGTGAAAAATTACGTTCATAAGTATCTTCACCATCATATACCATTTGTGAGAGTTTTCTCAAATCATCAACAGTCCATATCTGATAAGTAGTACCTTCTCTACCTCTACTAACGGCAAGTACTGGATACCCACCATTCACATAAAGAGAAGTATCTTGAAACCAAATCTGAGGATTTTGACTATTGTTCAGTGTCTCTACAAAAGCAGGGTCAAGCATTTGGGTTGAAGTATATGCAATACCTCTGTTGGCGTCTCCGTTTGGTGTCCAAGAGTCAGAGCCCTTAAAAGTGTCAATATAATAACTATTAGTAATACGGGAAGCATTTGTTAAATTTGCACCCAACCCGCCTGCATTATTAGTGCTGGCTCTTCTAATCACGACATTTGTACTATAGCTATTTTGGATATAACAAGCTCCGCCGTACCCGAGAAGACCGCCAACATATGAAGTACTTGAAACTTTACAAAGAGAAGAGTAGCAATTTCTGATGGTAAAAGCTGCGTTGCCACCTCCGAAAAGACCTCCCACATATTGTGTTCCATAGACATCGCAATAAGTGCTATAGCATTTTTCATAAACGCTTGTGGCTTCATCTCCCGGGTCACCAATCAAGCCCCCAACATCATGTCCTCCGTGAATATCACAATAAGTAGCATAACACTCGCTAATAATACAATTATAAGAAGTCCAGCCTATCATTCCTCCATACCAGTTGCCTGCTGTGGTAGGTGAAGCAAATGTACCATTGAATACTTTACAACGGGTGGCATAGCAGTTATAAAATCCAATATTATGTTCTGCCCAGCCTACTAATCCACCACAATAATCACCTGAACCACCACTGACAACATTCACATAAGAAGAGTAGCACGAATCTAATCTAAAATTTCCTGTGCCACTTGTGCCTTCCGAACATCGTCCTATAAGACCTCCCACGCAACTATTACCACCAGTTACTGTAACATTGGAATTTTCTACGAAACACCTCGTTAAAGACGAATAAGTACTATTAAGTCCTATTAGCCCTCCCGTTGAAATATGCGAGGTATTAACATCAATATTGGCGGCATAGCAATCAGACAAAGCAGAATAGCTCAAATTATAGCCAATTAAACCGCCTATCCTGTTAGTGCCCGCTAATGCCTGTATGCTTGAGTTAGTAATGTTGCAGTGATTAATATTTGATTGTTCATTAAAACCAATCATTCCACCTACTTCACTACCGTCGGCAATTTTTATCTGCGTACTATCTACTGAGCAGTTGTTAAAAACAGTGTAGCGATTCTGACCACTAATTCCACCTAATCTATCGTTTGTCGTATTAGTTATTAACCCTTTTTTAACAGAGCAATTACTCATCACAGCTCCAGAACTTGGAGCGTAAGAGTAGCCAACAATACCGCCTGTGTACTGATGACCATGAACCTCTGTGCTGACAACATGACAGTTCTCAATCACATCTGACCCGGTATATTGTCCAATGATACCACCAACATATCTATACCCCGAAAATTCACAATCAACAAGCGTAACATTCCTAATGCTGGCATTTTCAGTATAACCAAACAATCCAACGTTATTGAAACTTGTTGATGTCGTTGGTTTTTTACATTTCAAGTTGGAAATAGTGTAACCTTGCCCGTCAAAATTGCCCTTAAATCTGTAATTGGTAGCGATGTTGCTTGTCGTTATGGCACTCCAGCCTCCAATAGGGACAAAGTTTGATGTTTGCGTACCTCCTGTTGCCACAGCAAACGTAGAGGAGTTGTAATCTCCGCACCAAATCCATTGGTTAGGAGCGGTATTCATATCAATATCCGCTGTCAAGACATAGTACGCCGTGTTATAATTAGTAGGATCATTTATCATCCTGCCGGATAAATACTGCAATTGCGAAGCATTTGCAATTTGGTAAGGAGAGACTAATGAGCCATCACCACCTGCGAACTGAGCTGATGCATTTAAGCCCATAATTATAGTGCATACAAATACACCCACAATTTTGATTCTTTTAATCTTCATTTTTTTAATTTTGATTTTTTGTTTAATTTTAATTCTTCCTTCAATTAAGATTTAATGCTAATCTAAATAATTGCGGCTGCAAAAGTACAAAAATAAACTTATCCAGCAAAGTTTTTCTACAAAAATCTATTTTTACACTTACAAATCACATAGTTATAAATGGAAATATGCTTAAAAAGTGATATTTTCGCACCACAAATTTCTTAAATTTAAGACCTGTTAATCCGCCTTTTTATTTTATAGATTACGTTTTTTTATCAGAAAATGCTCTTGCTTATTTTGGCAAAAATGATATTTTATTATATTTTCTAATCATACCACCTTAACTTCACCAAACGCCACCTTAATTTCCTCAAACAGCGTTTAAACTTAGCGAAGTGGCGTTTTAATTTACCCAAGCAGCCTTTCATTTTGATTAGATGTACATCAAAAATAAATAAGATGTACATCAAAATAAAATAAGACGTACATCTAAATAAAATAAGATGTACATCAAATGAAAATAAGATGTACATCTAATCAAAATGAAAGGCTGTTTGGCTAAATTAAAGCGGCGTTTGAGGAAACTAAATCTTTATTCGGTTGTTTTCTCTGTTCTTTTTACAAAATTCATACTGCAAGTTGCTGGTTTTAACAAGTATTTTATGTGAATTTTAGGCGTAAGTTGTGGATATAAGTTGCTATTTCATATCACTCTTGCTGCATTTTTGCAACTTTTTTCACCATTTATTAGGTATTTATTAGATAAATATCGTATCTTTGCAAGCCGAAAATAAATACTTTTTGCAAAAGTAAGTGAGTTAAATATAGTAAAAAATAATAAAGTAAGTAAATTAGATTATAAAAATGAAGAACAAGTACTTTGATTTAATTGGACAGACATTTGAATTTCCACAGGAAGAATTCAGTGTTGAAGATAACGAGCTTATGTTTCACAATATTCCTCTTATGGATATTATAAAACAATACGGAACGCCTTTGAAGATTAGCTATCTGCCACGTATCTCATCGCAGATACAGAAGGCTAAGCGGCTGTTTAACGTGGCGATTGCAAAGGTTGATTATAAGGGAGGTTATAATTATAGTTATTGCACAAAAAGTTCGCACTTTTCCTTTATTTTGGACGAAGTATTGAAGAATGATGTCAATATTGAGACCTCATCAGCCTTTGATATTAACCTGATAAACGAGCTATTTGAGCAAGGCAAACTAAGTAAAGAGCAGTATATCCTCTGTAATGGCTTTAAGAGACCTCAGTACATTGAAAACATCGGGGAATTGATTAATTTAGGCTTTGAAAACGTCATACCCATTATTGACAACATAGAGGAAATAGACCTGCTTGACCAGACAATAGAGAGCCAATGCAAGGTTGGAATACGCATTGCTGCTGAAGAAGAACCTGTTTTTGACTTCTACACATCACGACTTGGGATAAGATACAACGATATTACGGACTTCTACACAGGAAAAATAGCAAGCAATCCAAAGTTCAAATTAAAGATGTTGCATTTCTTTATCAACACCGGCATAAAAGACACAGCTTATTACTGGAATGAATTGCAGAAGTGCGTCAGTATCTATTGCGAACTGAAAAAAATTGCTCCTGAACTTGACTCCTTGAATATCGGTGGAGGCTTTCCGATTAAAAATTCACTGAGTTTCAATTACGACTACGAGTATATGGCTGAGGAAATACTTGCTCAGATAAAAGATATATGCAACAAGCAAGACGTAGAAGAACCCAATATCTTCACTGAGTTTGGTTCTTTTACAGTAGGCGAGTCGGGCTGCATACTTTACTCTATCATTGACCAAAAGAGACAAAACGATAGAGAGCTATGGTATATGATTGACTCCTCTTTCATCACCACTCTTCCTGACACATGGGGTATTCATCAACGCTTTATCCTCTTGCCTATCAACAAATGGGATAATGAATACCAGCGAGTCTTCCTTGGAGGTTTGACTTGTGATTCGCAAGACTATTATAGCACGGAGGAACATTCCAATGCCGTCTTCCTTCCTAAATATATCACAGGTGAAGACGAACCTCTTTACATTGGTTTCTTTCATACTGGGGCTTATCAAGAGTCTCTTGCGGGCTATGGCGGCATACAGCATTGTTTAATTCCTCAACCCAAACATATTATTCTTGACAAGGACGAGCAGGGTGAATGGACTACAAAACTCTTCGCCAAAGAGCAGAGTCATAAATCTATGCTAAAAATCTTAGGTTACTAATATGTCTATGACAATAGCTTGTTGTATGAAGACAAGAACTTAAATAAATAATACAATGATGATAGATTTTAGAGAGATTATTACAGCCTTTATGGTTTTGTTTGCAATAATTGATATTACTGGGTCAGTGCCTATCATAATAGAGTTAAACACCAGCGGCAAAAAGGTTAATGCAGCTAAGGCAGCGTCTATTTCTTTTGCTTTTATGGTCATATTTCTGTTTGCAGGTGAAGGTTTGTTGAAGTTGTTTAATGTAGATATAGAGTCTTTTGCCATTGCGGGGGCTGTGATATTGCTTGCTCTGGCAGTGGAAATGACGTTTAACATAACAATCTTCAAAAACGATGGACCCGGAGGTAATTCCACCATAGTACCAATGGTTTTCCCTTTGATAGCTGGGGCTGGAGCTTTGACTGCTGCCCTGTCGCTACGTGCCGAATGTGCTACTATCAATATCATTATCGCTATTGCCTTGAATATGGTAGTTGTTTATTTGGTCATTGGGAACGTACGTTGGGTGGAAAAAGTGTTAGGGAAGGCTGGAATTTACATCTTGCGGAAGTTCTTTGGAGTTATTCTGCTTGCTATGAGCGTGAAGTTAATTGTTACTAACCTTACCTCGCTGTTAAAATAACAACGGATGAACATTAAGTTAGTATTGGTTGGACAAACAGACGTTGCATACGTGAGGCAAGCTGTTGAGGAATATTGTAAGCGGCTTACGCATTATGTAAATCTAACTGTCGTTGTCATAAATCCTCCGAAGGCTAACGCAAAGACACCTATCATTGACATAAAACAAAAGGAAGGTGATTTGATACTGAAGCTAATAGCAAAAGAACGAGGAACGTCAGGCGGTATAAAGGTTGTGCTGTTAGATGAGCAAGGGACGCCGTACAGGAGTATGGAGTTTGCAGATTTTCTACAAAAGCAAATGAACCAATCTTTGAAGATGCTAATCTTTGTTGTCGGAGGAGCTTACGGCTTTTCGCAGGAGGTCTATCGGCAAGCGGACGCTATGTTGTCTCTTTCCAAGATGACGTTTTCACATCAGCTTATCCGTATCCTTTTACTGGAACAAATCTATCGTGCCTTCACCATAATAAATAATGAACCCTATCATAACGAATAAATAAAGAGGGTTTCATAAAACAAATAAGGGCGTTGCATGCAACACCCTTACAATATACTTAATTATATACCTTATTTATTCTACTACAAACTTCTTTGCCGTAAAACCTCTGTCGGTATGAAGTTTTACAACGTAGCTTCCTTTTGTGAAGTTGGTAACGTTGATTGTAGCATTATTGCCATTAACCTTTGCAGTATAGACATTTTGCCCAAGAAGATTAAAGACTTCTATTGTTTCAATTTTGTTATCACTAACGATAGTCAATTCTTCCTTTGCAGGGTTTGGATAGATAGAAACAATAGCCTGCTCGTCAATATCAGCTAACCCATTGCTGCTATTAACGCTTAGCTCCATATCCCACCAGAAAAGGAAACCATTATCTATTCCCCATGCATCATAAATCTTCAAAGACCATTCTCCATTAAGAGGACAACCTATCAAAGAGCTAAAATTGTCCCAAGGTTTGTAGTAATGAGACCCACTTGCTATTCTTGTAGAATCAATAGAGTTGCCGCTGTTCCCAAAATCAGGATGGCTAACGGGAACAGTGGGAGCAGTGTTGTTGCTGCTAGCCTCAAGGATATTCATATAATAATAGGTAGAGGATACCCCATCCTCTTCATAAGAATACTTATTAGAGAAGCAATAAGTCCAACCTATTCCGGGTATGTTTGGTGGAGCAGTGCAAGGGTTAGTAAAGTCAGTACCCGATGCGTCTGCAGGAATACCTAAGACTGTTCCTCCACCACCTTTTGGCTTCAAAGTAGCACTTTGTCCATTAGGGCAAACGATACTAATCGTAAAGTCTCCCAAGAATGAATGCTCCATATTCACACAGATAGAATTGATAGAAGCTTCACTTAACAACATTGCCTCGTCTGCAAATCCGCTGAAAGTAATCGGGACTAACAAGTACGGTGATTCTTCGTCGCACACCGGTCCATCGGGAATAAAGGTTATGGAATCATAACGCAACTTCACGGTGATGTTGCTTGGCGGGTTACTCGGCGGGTCATTTTGCCCGGGTCCTTGTGCGAATGCGGCAAAACTGATACAGAATACAGCCGCACATAAAACAGTAATTTTTCTCATGTTAACTTTTGTTTGTTTGTTTTTAGTGTTGCAAAGATAGTACATTTTTATTGAATGTGTATCTTTTTGAACAAAAAAAAGTGAAATTTTCTTTTGCGGGCAATGAATTATTATATGCTCAATCTCTTATTATTTCTAATTTTTACAGATGTTACAATCACCAAAACTTTTTCCTGTTTTTCAACCAATATAGTACTATTATTTTGTCTGACTTTGGTAAAGAAATTTTTTGTACCTTTGCAAAATCAAACGAGAATACGACAATGAAAAAGCAATGTTAAAAAAGAGAATTTGAGATGAGAGTTTTGTATAATTCAGGTGAGAGAAAAATGCAAGTGATATGCCGAATGCAGACGTAGGAAATACGTAAGGCTGTTGTATTGTCAAGTTTCGGCTTGATATGAACCATTATGGGGATAATAGGATGTATTATCCCTATTTTTTTACCCTTTTTTGCCAAAATAAAGCGGCGTTTCATGAAATTAAAACGCCACTTCAAGAAAATGAAACGGCGTTTTGTTAAAGTAAGG
>JAISLH010000053.1 GCA_031260565.1 Bacteroidales bacterium | reverse complement strand
AACTGCATACTGTTTGATGAACAGGATAAAAGAAGGATATTTTGCAATAACCAATATATTTTTCACCTTTAGCAGCTCAAAAAAGCTAATTTTGGTATGATGAAATTGAAGAAATAATTATGTTTTTTTCTCACAAAATTTACATAAAACGCTCATTAAAAACAGCGAAATCTGACTAAAAAATTAACAAAATTAGGGTTAAAAATACCATTTTTTCACTTAATTTTGGAGAAATTTCACTCCATTTTTGCAAAAAAAAGACTGATTTTCGCCAAACGCCACTTCGTCATAATGAAACGCCGTTTCATTTTTCTAAAGTGGCGTTTCGTGACGCTGAAACGCCACTTTAATTTTGGCAAAAAGCACGAAAAAGGGGATAAAATATCATATTATCCCCATAAAGGTATATATTGCGTTATTGCAATATCATATCATAAAATTTATACAAAATCATCAGGTTTTTAACAGGCAAAAGCGATGATTTTTAATGAAATTTTGTTGCATTAAATCTGTAATTTGTGATGATGTTTTTTGATATTGTTTTGTCATAATCTTGTTTATTTTTATTCGTTGTTTAATTTGAGGTTGCAAAAGTACAAAAAACAAAAATAAAATGAGGTGCTTTTGTTGCCTTTGTTGAAAATATTTTCATAATCATTTGCTTTCAAATAATTTTAGTACCTTTGCACTGCAAAAATCGCTTGAAGTAGTGATTTTTAAGCGTTAATTAAAATTTTGTCTCTGTAACTTAGCAATTCAAAAAGGCAAAATGTATATTCAATATAGGACGCTCACGTTTTGAAGCGTGGGTTTTTCTACTTATTTGAATATACGGGTATTGCTAAGACCTCAGAGACGGATAAATGTTAAATCCCACGTACTTTTTATATGCGGGTAAAAGAAAAGTTTTGAAAATATGGAAAAAAGAGAAATTCATATTGGAAAATTGATTCGCCAAAAGGTTAAGGAGAAGGGCTTAAGTATTTCTGATTTTGCTGCATTGATAAATAGAGAACGTAGCACGGCATATAACATTTTCAAACAGCCGACAATAGACATCAATAGACTTATTAGTATTTCCAAAGTCCTGCAATATGACTTTCTAAAAGAGGTCTATTTGACTAACTCCGAGCAAAAAAATATGCCCGACACTATAAACATCACAATTCAATTAACAAATATAAAAACAAAAGAACTACACGAAAACTTGATTTCAAAACTTAATGAAATACTTGTACTACTAATAGATAGCGAATAAGTGTTGAAACTATCCACACTTTTATTTAATTATTTCCACACAAAAAGTATACACATTGCTAAAAAATGAATTACCTTTGCCCTATCCTAAAAGATAAAATAATGAAAATAATTATATTTTTTATAGCGTTTGTTTCCCTTTGCTTTTCTGCTTTTTCGCAGGTTGTAGATGTCCCTTTGACACCTGCAAATGACCCTCATTGGGAGCTGAAATGGAGCGATGAATTTAATGTTAATGCAAAAACTCAAGCCGAATGGAATACTCATTATGCTAATAATTGGAGGAGAAAAAATTATTTTGACCATTTCGGAGAGCCACAGCTTTTTATGGATACAAATGTATTTGTGGAAGATAGTGTATTAGTGTTGAAATTAGAAAAAGATTCTTGTCGGTGTCCGCAAGCTGCAGTAACCGAATGGGGATGCAAAAGGCAGTGGGAAGATTCTACATACTACTACAGATACACAAATGGATGGGTTGAAACAAAGTTAAACGCAGCCAAGCAATATGGTAGATATGGCTATATTGAGGCAAAAATAAACTTTCCGTATCATAGAAAATTCTGGCATGCCTTCTGGACACTTCACATGAATGACAATGACACTATGTTTTTGAATAATGCCGAAATAGACATAGCAGAGCAATTGGGTCATATAGACCCATGGGCAACTGGAAATATTTTGGTTACCAACACACAAAATTATACAACGACAAACGTTTGGCAATGTTATGATAGCATCAATAGAGCAAGGTTAGGAGACTTTTTTCAACCCATATATGTACCTAATTACTCGTGGGAATCTGAATGGCATAAGTATGCTGTTGAGTGGAGTCCGACAAGATTAATTTGGTATGTTGATGATAAGCCGATAAGGGAGCTTCGCAATCATGGCATAGAAGATACTATTACGATAATATTTGGTCTTGGAGTACAAAATACAGTTGGCATAGAAACCGATACTGAATTGGTAAATTTGATATATCCCCAAATAATGAAGGTTGATTACGTTCGTGTATATCAACTGAAAAAAGAGTGTGAAGAAATATTTGAGGCTTGCAACTATGATTTTTCTAACTATGACAATACCGTTAAAAAGAAAATAATAATTGGAGATGAGAGTTGTAACAACACAATAAGCACAGACACAATCCTGCATGCTGTAACTCTCTCGCTACCAACTATTAGTTGTAACAACACAATAAGCACAGGCACAATCCTGCGAGCCTCTGAGAGTGTAGAAATAAACGAAAACTTTACCCTTGAGGAAGGAGTAGAATTATATATTGATGTTGATGGCTGCACGGTTGATGATGTAGAAAATATTGAACAATATAATTGTAATTTTTAATAAAATGATGGAGAATATGAAAAAGGTATTTTTGTTTATTATGATGACTTGCTGCTTTTGCGTTGCTAAGTCTCAGTATTATGAATGGGATTTCTTTAACGTAAATGATGAGGGTGATACTCTTTATTATGTTATTAAATCAGACGCAACTGTTTATTTGGCTGATAAGGACTTTATAAGAGCTTATGACTTGCCTCATACATCTTCCTACTGGGGTAAAATAAATAACGGACATATAACTATTCCTGCATCTGTTTTGCATAATGATACCATTTATGAAGTTACTGGGATTGCATTGAGTACTTTTTTCTGGTGTGATGATTTGAAATCTGTAACAATACCGAATTCCATTAAATATATAGAAGGTTTGGCTTTCTGTTACACGGGCATTGATTCATTAACTATTCCAGAAAATGTAATATACATGGGAGCAGGAGTATTTTCCCACTGTTCAAATTTAAAGACATTAAATTATAATGCAGTTCAATGTTCTTTTCGTTTTATCCACTCTGCAGCAGGGGGGATTACATACGCCCCTGTGTTTTGGGATTGTAAATTCCTATCAGAAATAAATATAGGGAGTAGTGTTCAGACAATACCTACACATTTTATTACCAATATTGCGTTACAAGCTATAACTATTCCTAACTCTGTTAAGGTGATTAGCAAAGAGGCATTTATAGATTGTCCAAATTTGGTACATGTGTCGCTTGGTAGTGGGCTTGATACTATTGGTCAAAATGCTTTTTATTACAATCCATTAGGTAGTATTATCTGTAATGCAACCAATCCCTCTATTATGGAAAACGGAGGTTTTAATACGGGAACATTGCAAGATGCTCGTGTTGTCATTCCTTGCAACACAAAGGCAGCTTATCAAAATGCGGCAGGTTGGAGCGAGTTTGCTCATTTCATAGACCCTTGCGCTGATTTGGCAGAAGTAGAAACAACAGAGTTTAGTCTTTATCCTAATCCTGCAACAACAGAATTAAACATTGCCTGCTCTACAAACATTGAAACGATAGAGGTCTTTAACATTCTTGGTCAAAGAGTTTATGCCGCACAGGTCAAAAGCACGTTTGCGAAAGTAAATACTACTAATTTTGTAACAGGAAACTATATTGCAAAACTCTACACCGACAATGGTATAACAACAAAGAAATTTATAGTGAAATAGAAAGTAAGATGTTAGTAACAAATAAAGTAAAACACATAAAAGAGATGAGAAAAATAGTCATTTTAGCAATCGTGCTACAGTTAGGTTTAGTAAATTTGAGCACGGCTCAAGTAACAGTCAATAACAACGGCAAGCTTACCGTTGGCAGAAATATGCACACTTCACAGAGCATTGAAGACTTTCACAATGTATTGACTGCAACAATATTTGGTAAAAACGGAATATATAATGCAGGGGCTAAATTATCCTTTGGTGACTTTGGGCGTTATGAGTATTATAGTTGGAATGTATTCGTAGGAGAGTATGACGATGTTGATACTGATCAATTATGGCTACACGGCAAGAATGGTATGTATTTTACATACGGCAGGTCAGGCTTCAATGAATTAGGTACAATATGTTACTTTGATGTTAATAGAGGATGGGCCTTTACCTTCCTGCGAGATGTAAGAGCAAAGCAGTTTTGGACCATCACTCCTGCTCAGTACAAAAGCGTCGCCCCATTACAGAAATCATTGAAAAAATTACTTTCATTAGATGGTATCCATTATACATACTCAATAAGCGATAACCAAAGTTTAGCTGAGTCAAGTGATAGCAGTTCTACCCAAATGCAAGCCAGTCCCAGCAACCTTTCCCCTAAAGAGCAGCAAGATATGGCTTTCTTTTCACAATTAAAAAGTGAAATGTTAAACAAAGAAGAGTTGAAGATAGGTTTATCCCTTGAGCAATTATCAAAAGAATTTCCCGAGCTGGTTGATACCAATGCAGACGGGGAGATTTCTGTTGATTACATTGGTTTGATACCTGTAATCATAGAGGCATTGAAAGAGCAGTCAGAGGTTATCAGAGCACAAAGTTTGAAAATAAAAGAGATTGACGATAACGCTACTCTTGGCTCAAATGCTCCTTCATCTTCCCAGAAGAGCACAAAAAACGCAAGCACAACAGCAGACACTACTCAAATTTATAATGCCTTTCTATATCAAAACACACCTAATCCTTTTAATTCTCAAACAGAAATAAGGTATTTCTTGCCTGAAGAGGTTACTTCGGCAAACATCTATATTTTTAGTATGCAAGGCAATTTGCTTAGCACTTATACACTAAATCCTGCTTTTGGCTTTGGCTCAATATTCATTAGTGCCACAGAATTAAATCCCGGCATTTACTTCTATTCCTTAACGGTCAATAACCAAGAAGTAGATACTAAGAAGATGATATTGACACAATAATACTGAAGTCTTATATTCTCTTTATCGAAAACAGTTGCGTTTAAGTCGTTTTTTGGCATTGTTGTTCCTTGAGTATATGTATATGAAATAGATAACGGGTTTTGCTAAGTCATATTTTATGTGTAATTTTGCCGCACTTAATTTATGAAAAAAGAAAAGATAATAGAAGCCTTTGCTTGCTTGGGTCAGCAGATTGAAAATGAGATTTTAACACCCCGTTTTCAACAAGCCATTAAGCAAGCCTGTAAAGAGAATGCGTGGTTTTCAGAAGACAATGTGATGTATGCTCTTTCGGCTATCGGTTTGTGGCTTAATAAGCAGACATTAAATAATTTCAGCAACCGCTATCGCTGGTCTGATAAGGCTAAAAGGGTGGTTGTAATTACGGCGGGCAACATTCCTGCTGTCGGGTTTTCAGATATGATGTGCGTTCTGCTGTCAGGGCATAATTTTTGTGGAAAATTATCTCATCAGGATAAAGTTTTGTTACCATTTTTAGCCGATTTACTTGTAGAAAACTCCCCTGAGATAGCAAACAAAATAAGTTTTAGTTATGGCAAAATAAGCAACTTTGACGCCATTATAGCAACGGGGTCTAACAATAGTTCGCAATACTTTGAGTATTATTTTAGTGGCTATCCTCATATTCTCCGTAAAAGCCGCTCTTCGGTAGCCGTGCTGTCGCAAAATGTTAGCAACAAACAACTAAATCTGCTTGCTGATGACGTTTTGTTGTATATGGGCTTGGGCTGTCGTAATGTGGCTAAAATTTATCTTCCCATTGGCTTTGATTTAAATCGTTTAACGAATGGCTTTGATAAATATTCCTGTCTTTTAGACCACAGCAAATATCGTAATAATTATGATTATCGCAAGGCAATATTCTTAATGAATAACGTTGCTTTTACTGATTGTGGTGTTGTTTTGTTGCAAGAAAGCCAAAGCATTTACAGTCCTATTGCTGTGCTTAACTATGAGTTTTATGACAAAATAGATGATGTTTTTATGCAGTTGCAACACGATAAAGACAAGCTGCAATGCGTTGTGTCGGACTTACAACGACTTGATACAATACCTTTGGGGAATGCTCAGCAGCCGTCCATTGATGATTTTGCTGACGGAGTTGATACAATGGAATTTTTAGTATCTTTGTTGCCATAAAAAGCGAGTGTTATGAAAGTAAAAATCTGGTTTTTGGCTGTTTTATTATCCTTTGTGAGCCTTTGCTATTCGCAAAACTTACGTTTTGAGCAAAATCTTGGGCAATGGGATAGTGAAGTGTTGTTTATGGCAAAAACAAGCGGCACAAACATATTTTTAACTCAAAGCGGCGTAACTTTTTTATCTCATTCTGCACCTTCACATCACCACCCTAACGATGAAATTCTATACAAAGGAAATAGTGAAAACCCTATTGACTATCACGCTTTCAAATTGAAGCTCACCAATGCCAACACAACGCAGATTATTCCACAGAATGAGCAAATCGGATATTCAAATTATTTTGTTGGAAACGATACAACAAAATGGCGAGGTGGCGTAAAGGCTTATTCAAACGTTATTTACAAAGATATTTATCCTAACATTGATTGGGTTGTTTATAGCCAAGAAGGTAACTTTAAGCATGATTTTATCGTCCATTCCAATGCCAATCTTGCCGATATTGTGATTGAATATTCAGGATTGAATAACCTGCAACTTAAAAATGGAAACTTGGTTATGCAAACTTCGCTTGGTGAGGTTGTAGAACATAAGCCCATCGTCTATCAGCAAGACAAAGAGAAGCGAATTGAAGTTGAAGCAGAATTTTTGCTTGACAATAATAAGGTGTCTTATAGAATTAAGAATTACAGACAAGACTTGGATTTGGTAATCGACCCTACGCTTATCTTCTCAACATATAGCGGCTCTTACGATGATAATTGGGGCTTCACCGCTACATACGATAATAAAGGGTATTTATATGCAGGAGGTATTTCAAAAGGTATAAGCGGCTATCCAACCACTGATACGGCTTATCGCAGCACTAACAATGGCTTTTGGGACGTTACCATAACAAAATTCTCTCCTGACGGCTCAACGCTGATTTATTCTACATATCTTGGAGGAAATAATACAGATTTTCCAAGTAGCCTTTATGTTAATGAATTTGGCGAATTACTTGTATTGGGGATAACAAGTAGCTTGGATTTTCCTAATATAAATGCTTTTCAACCCTCATTTGGAGGTGGGCATTACATAGAGTACGATAATATAGCTTTTAACAACGGAACGGATATTTTTGTTTGCAAATTTTCTAATGACGGAAGGGCTTTGCTTGCTTCAACTTATGTTGGAGGAAGTGGTAATGACGGCTTAAATTTCCGTAATGGTTATGATATAAATGGTAGTTTTAACAGGCTGTATGCTAATTATGGAGACGGGGTACGAGGAGAACTGATAACTGATGATAGAAATAATGTCTATGTGGGCAGTTGCACCTTTTCCGATGACTTTTATACCAGCCCCAATGCTTTTCAAAAGACCTTCATGGGTAATCAAGAGGGTGTTGTATTCAAACTTGACCATACTCTTTCCAATATGCTATTTTCTTCTTATATAGGAGGAAGTGATGATGACGCTATTTTTTCTATTGATGTTGATAGTTCATATCGGCTTTACGTTACAGGAGGGACAAAATCTACTGACTTCCCTTTTTCAGCTAATGCTTATCAACAAATACACAACGGAGGCAATGTAGATTGTTTCCTTTCTCTCATTTCTTATGACGGCTCTCAGCTTTTGGCTTCCACATATTATGGGTCGGAATTCTATGATCAATCATATTTTGTTCGCACTGACCGAAATAATTGCCCTCATATTTTTGGACAAACAAAGGCTGATGGTTCTCAAATGATATATGGCAATGTCTTAAACGAACCGGGAGGAGGGCAATTATTGGCAAAATTTACCCCAATGCTTGATTCACTTATGTGGAGTGGAGTCTTCAGCGGACAAAATAGAACAGTGAATATTTCTCCTACTGCCTTCGGAGTTGATAATTGCGGAAGACTTTATCTTACGGGTTGGGGACGAGTATGGAAAAGTACTTTAATGTCTTCAAATACTAATTTTGGTACTTATGGTATGCCTATAACTTCCAACGCTTATCAACCGGCAACAGACGGACAAGATTTTTACATTGCTTCTTTTGACACAGACCCTCTTTCTCTTAATTATGGAACTTTTTTTGGCGAAGTGGTTAATGGTAATAGCCATTGGGGGACAGATCATGTTGATGGGGGAACAAGTAGGTTTGACAAGTTTGGAAGCCTTTACCAATCTGTGTGTGCAAGTTGCGGAGGCAGCAATGGCTTTACTACGTTTCCGCAAGGGACAGTATGGAGTGACACTAATAGGTCTAACAACTGCAACCTTGCAGCCTTTCGTTTTAATATTCATAACGATTTTGCTGTTGCCGACTTTGATATTCCGCCCGTTCTATGTGCTCCTGCAAATATTGCTTTTGTTAATAACAGTCGTGGAGATGGTTTTCTATGGTCTTTTGGAGACGGAACAACCTCAACAGACGACAATCCAACTCATACTTATAGTCAAAGAGGGGTTTATGATGTGATGTTAATTTCCCATTTAGATGATGCGTGCTGGTCGTCTGACACTATAATACATCAGGTTATTGTTTTGGGCAATGGTCGTGATACTTTGCCGACATTGGAAACTTGTTATGGTACATCTATACAAATAGGCTTAGTTACCCCTCAAGCAAACAATGTTACCTATCAATGGTATCCTCAAACATTGCTTTCAAATTCCACTATTGCCGACCCTTATGCTACAATGGAAGATACTATTGTTTATACCCTTGTTATCTCCGCCAACGGCTGCTCGGACACCATTGTTCAGCAAATTGATTTGAGAAGAATATTACTGCAAACGCCTGACACAATACAAACTTGTAACTACCCAGCAAGAATTTCTATGAACGCACTTGACCAATACCATACAATAGCATCGTTACATAGGGATTTCTCTGATACAATCATAGTAACAAAGCAACCTCTTCAATCTTCCTTCTTTGATATTGCTACCTTTGAAGACTGTTATATTTATTTTAAGCAAACAGATAACGGCTGCGAGGCAATAGATAGTACTTGGATAGACTTCAATGGTGCAATTATTGACTTGCAAACCTCACCTGTAACGTGTCCTAATGCAGATGATGGTGCTATAACTGCACATATAACCAACATTTCACATTCTTCCATATACATAGTGTATAATCCTACAACGGGAAACTCGTTCCCAATTGCTCTAACAGCAGATACAATAATCAATATACTGGGTTATAATGTAGGAAATTATTTCTTAGAAGTTCAAAGTAGCGGTTGCATAACACATTTAGATTTTTCTATTGCTGTCGGGGATACCCTGTCTGTTACTTACCAGAAGAGAGATAACCCTTGTAGTGCTGCTCACGTAGGCTACATAACGCTAAGCATAACAGGTGGCGAAAGCCCTTTTGACGTTCAATGGTCAAATTCACAAAACGGCACAACAATAAGCAATCTTGGTATCGGCACTTATAGTTATATTTTAACCGATAGCAAAGGTTGTATAATAGAAGACACAATAGAAATAGTGGTTGCCGATAGCCTTGTTATGAATGTAACACATACTGAAAATAATTGTATGGAAGGTTGTTCGGCAGAGGCTATTGCGGCAGTAAGTGGAGGGTTGCCGCCATTGCAATACCAATGGACAAACGGTGATACGACACCTGCCTCTACCGACCTTTGCGTAGGTAATCACACCATAACAGTTACCGACTCGGCAGGCTGCCAAACAAAAAGCACTATCTACGTTGGCTATAGCAACATCTTTGAAAACGTTATCATTTCCGCCAGCAAGACAAGAATATATGACGGAGAAACAATAAGACTTACCGCTTCACCACAGATTGACGGCGTTACCTATCAATGGACTCCAGCAACCTATCTCACCGACCCTTATTCCTACACAACACTTGCTACACTCTACGAGCCGACAACCTTTTATGTCTTCATAACTGACGGCAAGGGTTGCAACTACTTTGACAGCATAAAGATAGATGTTGATGTTGTTGTTTGCGATAAGCCGAATATTCATGTGCCTAACATCTTTACGCCAAACGGAGACGGCAAAAATGACGTGCTTTTTATGACTGGTGATTATGTAAGAAGCATTAAGTTTATGATTTTTGACCGCTGGGGAGAAAAAGTCTTTGAAACCGACAAGCAAAACGAAGGTTGGGACGGACGTTTTCGTGGTCAGGATTGTCAGAACGGCGTTTATTATTATAGACTCGAAGTAGAATGCGAAGCCAACCGCAATTTCTCTACATCGGGAGACGTTACCTTAATTCGTTAGTTCAAAAATGGCGAAACACAACAAGTTTTACGTGGTTTGGAAAGGCAAAACAACAGGTATTTTCACTACTTGGGAGCAATGTAAGCAAGCAGTAACCGGCTATGACGATGCTCAATACAAATCTTTTGACACAGAAACGGAGGCAAAGCGTGCTTTCAATCATCGGTCTCTTTATTCCTACAACGCAAGTCAGCAAAAGACATCTGCCATTACTCAGATAAAGCCTTCTTTTCAGTCAAATCAATTACCAATCTTAAACGCTATTGCCACCGATGCTGCTTGTAGCGGAAACCCCGGCTTGATGGAGTATCGCGGAGTGCATATCGCCAGCGGCAAACAGATATTCCACTATAAATATCCTTACGGTACGAACAATATAGGGGAGTTTCTGGGTGTCGTTCATGCCCTTTCCTACCTCAAACGTAACAATCTGAATATGCCGATATACACTGATTCCAACAATGCGATGAAGTGGGTCAGAGAAAAGAAATGTAAGACAAAGTTAGTGAGAAATCAACGTACCGAAGCCCTCTTTTGCTACATTGAGAGAGCGGAAAACTGGCTAAAAACCAACACTTACACAACGCCAATCCTCAAATGGGAAACCGAACAATGGGGAGAAATTCCGGCAGACTTCGGTCGCAAGTAATAATGCTTTATTTTCCCTTCAATTATCTTAAATAAATTTTCGTACAATAGCCCTTCTCCAAAATACAACTCTGCTTCATTTTCCTAAAGCGGCGTTTCGT
>JAISLH010000051.1 GCA_031260565.1 Bacteroidales bacterium | reverse complement strand
CGAATAGATGTCTTTGCCGTCCCAACCAAGTAAGGTATATAGCGTAACATCATTAAACTTTGTGGTAATAACTTCATAATACACCGCACCAAACCAAAGAGAATCGTCAAGTTTTGCATTCTCTGGGAAAGGTATCTCGTCAGAACGGTCATACAGACGAAAGACTTGCATCTCCTTTTCGTCCTTATTTTCACTCTGAACAAAGCCATAGTTCTCGTATTCGCCATAATCATTGACTATATTCCACGTATAGATGCGAAATCGCTTATCGGACGGCGACAGAATGCTGATATGTTTTAACTTTTCAAAGGGATAGCTAAATGTTTTAGGATATGAAAGCACCTCTTCCAGCAAAGCGATAAATTTTTCGTTAGCATTAAACCGCTGATTATCCACTTTGGCTAAGGTCATTGTGTCCATCAGTGGCTTCAGCTGGTTTTCGAAGTTCTCCAATGCCTGTTTGCTTTGAGCCGTTGCTGATATGGTTGCAACAAGGCAGCATAAAAATATCACAAATCTTGCTTTCATCGTTACAAAGTCTTAAATCAATTACTGCAACTGGCGAATCCTGACTTCAATATCTTCATTCTCCAACTCATCTTCCAGAGCCTTGATGTCCGTTGGCTCATCGGTCAAGCCATAGTGATAAGGGTAGAAAATCTTTGGCATAATGGTCTTGACAGCTTTTACAGCCTGTGCAACGGTCATTGTATATGGCTGATTGACGGGAAGAAAAGCCACATCAATTTTTCCTTTCAGAGCCTTCATTTCGCTAATAAATTCGGTATCTCCTGCGATGTAAATCTTCGTTCCGTCAATCGTCAGCACATATCCGTTACCTACTCCCTTAGGGTGAAACTGTAACCGACCTTTTGTGGTGTTATAAGCTGCTACTGCCTTGACCTGAATGGTTTGAGACAGCGAAACCTCATCACCATTGCCCAAAACAACACCCTTCTTCATCACTTCAACCACCTCTTTGTTGCCCACAATTTTGGTAGTCGGCTTAATGAGGGCTTTGATAGCCGTTGGGTCAAAATGGTCTGAGTGTTGATGAGTAACAAGGATGAAGTCAGCCTGCTGCATCTTTGTATAATCGGCATATTCCATTACAGGGTCAATGTAAATTGTCTGTCCGCCGTACTGAATGACCAAACTGGCGTGTTTGATGAACGTAAGACTGATGTCTGTTCCATTTCTTTTTTTGCTCTTTAACACATCGGTTTCAAACGTTTGAGCGTTCATAATAAAGGGTATTAGAGTTAATAATGCGAATGTTTGCTTTACTTTCATATTCTTTTCTTTTTAAGAAGTTACTACGTTGTTTTACGATTGCAAAAGTACTAATTTTTAGTTCAATTAAAACTATAAATACAAATTTTCCTCTTGTACGCCGACTATATGGCTGCATAATAGTCCTATTATTCAAAACATTACAAACGTTATTCGCTACATTGCAATAGCATAATGGGTTTTCAATAATTTACATCAATGTACTATTTCACACTTCTCATAAAAGAAATTTTTGTACTTTTGCAAAACTAAATTCAAATACTGTTATGTCAGAAAAATATCAAAAAATATCACAACAATTTACAGATTTAATGCAACAAAATGCCATTTAAAACCATCGCTTTTTAGAGTTGCGAGCCTGATTTTTTGTATAAACTTTATGATATGATATTGCAATAACGCAATATACCACTTTATGGGGATAATATACTATTTTATCCCCTTTTTCGTGCTTTTTGCCAAAAATAAAGTGGCGTTTCAGCGTCACGAAACGCCACTTTAGAAAATTGAAACGGCGTTTTGTTCTGATGAAGTGGCGTTTGGCTAAATTTGTCTTTTTTTTGACCAAAATTATTTGAAATTTTGCCATTTTTACGCTTAATTTTGGCAAAATTTATGCTAAAAATGGCTACTTTTAATGAGTGTTTTATGTAAATAAAGTGAGATAATAATATAATTATTTCACCAATTTTCAGCCGCAAATTTGCTATTGTATTTGATTTTTTAGGTGGTGAAAAAAAAATTATGGAATAATGAGCAAAATAACAACTATTTCAACTAATTAAGCTAAGAGAATGTTTTACCAAAAAGATGTTTCGCTTTGCTGAGGTTTTACTTTGGTCGTGGGAAGCCATCTTTTAGAATATTTTTGTTACCTTTGCATCTTCAAAAACGCTCAAAAACAAACACTATGGCGACAATAACACAATTAGAATCAATCGCTTCGCAAGTCCGAAGAGACATCATACGAATGACAAGTGAAGCTCAATCGGGTCATCCGGGCGGTTCGTTAAGTTCTACTGAAATCTTGACCGCTCTCTATTTTGAAATCCTCAAGCAAGACAGCCATAATTTCTCTCCACAAGGCAGAGATGAAGATATGTTTTTTCTGTCCATAGGTCATATTACGCCCGTTTATTATAGTGTTTTAGCACGAAGCGGCTACTTTTCTGTTGCAGAATTGGCTACTTTTCGCAAACTCAACACTCGCTTACAGGGACACCCCAGCGTACATCAGCAATTACCCGGCATAAGGGTTGCTTCCGGCTCTTTGGGGCAAGGTCTGTCGGTTGCCATTGGAGCTGCTCTTACAAAGAAACTTGACGGCTGCAACCGCTTTGTTTATACCCTGCACGGGGACGGCGAATTGCAGGAAGGACAACTATGGGAGGCTATAATGTTTGCCGGAGCGAAGAAGGTAGATAACCTGATTGCTATCGTGGATTATAATAAGGTACAGATAGATGGCTCTAATGATGAGGTATGTTCTTTGGGCAACTTGGCACAGAAGTTTTTGGCTTTTGGCTGGCAGGTTTTGGAATGTGCAGGAAACGATATGGCTTCGGTGGTGCAATGTTTGAATGAAGCGAAAAGTCTTACCAATCAAGGAAAACCTGTTGTTGTTTTAGCCAATACTCAAATGGGATATGGCGTTGATTTTATGTGCGGCAAGAATGCTTGGCACGGCACTCCTCCTTCACCACAGCAGGCTGCCGATGCGTTATCTCAACTGACGGAAACATTGGGTGATTACTAATATTGTTATGAAACGCAGATTTGTTCTCTTGCTCTTGTTGCTGCTTAGTTGGCAGGCGTTTTCTCAGCCAAACGGCGTGAAGATTACAAAGAGCGATGTGTGGCAGAAAACGCGCATTCTGTTCATTCTTGATTGCTCTAAGAGTATGAAATTCAAATGGCAGAGTGATACAAAAATAAAAATAGCCCAGACAATACTGACAAACATCATAGACAGTTTAAGAGGGCGGGACAATGTAGAGTTGGCTCTGAGGACTTTTGGAAACAATGAAGACAGGACATCGGAAACCTGTAATGATTCATACCTTGATGTCTCTTTTTCCAAAAACAATATGGAGATGATGAAATCTAAGTTAAAGGCATTAGTTCCTAAGGGAATGACTCCTTTGGCTTATAGTTTGAGTCGTTGTGAAGAAGATTTTCCTGATTGTGATAACTGCCGCAATATAGTAATTCTGATAACTGATGGTATGGATGACTGCAACGAAAACCCATGTGAAGTTTCTACTACTTTACAGCAGAACGGCAGAATATTAACTCCTTTTGTCATAGGCATAGGTTCGGCTTTGCGTTCTCATTTGGAATGTATCGGAAACTATTATGAGACGACCAATGAGATAGAATTTTCACAGGTATTGAATGCTATAATAGCTCAACTCTTGGATAAGACAACCTGTCAGGTCAATCTGTTAGACAGCTATATGGAAGCCAACGAAACAAACATTCCTATAAGTTTTTATGACCACCAAAGCCAGCTGCCGAAATATACATATATGCACACTTTCAATGCAAAGGGCTTGTCGGATACCTTGATTTTAGACCCCTTGCTGAGTTATGACTTGGTGGCGCATACGATTCCGCAAGTCAAAGTAGAGAACATAAAACTGCTTCCTGCCAAGCATACCATTATTCCAGTGCAAGTACCACAGGGGAGTATCGTTGTGAA
>JAISLH010000005.1 GCA_031260565.1 Bacteroidales bacterium | reverse complement strand
TATTGAAGTCAAAAGTGGTGAGAAAAACAAAATAACCGAAACTCTTGACTTCATCTTTTATAAACTTATTGAAATGCAAGCTAACAGAAGGTCGGTCTTCATTAGTTTGGGAGGAGGTGTCATAACTGATTTAGGAGGCTTTGCTGCCGCTATCTTCAACAGAGGTATGCGTCATATTGAAGTTCCAACAACTACCTTAGGTATGGTTGATGCTTCTATTGGAGGTAAGAATGGTGTTAATTTCAGTGATTACAAAAATCAACTGGGAACTATTACCAAGCCTTATTTCACTTGTTGCTATTTGCCTTTTATAAAAACATTGGACGATAGGAACATTGTCAATGGAGTTGCTGAAATGATAAAAATAGCTCTTGTTGCCGATAGGGACTTGTGGAATCTGATGAAGAAGAAAACACCTATGCAGATTGCCAAAAGCGAATCAATTATGACAAGATGTATTGAGTTGAAAGAGCAAATTGTTTCCAAAGATTTTTATGATATGAACGAACGTCAAATGCTGAACTTCGGTCATAACTTTGCACATGCTATGGAGAGTTATGCTTGGAGTATAGGTTTTGATATTTTACATGGAGAAGCAGTTGCAAGAGGAATGTATTACGAAGCATTGTTGAGTAAGAATTTACTTGGCTTTGATGATATTCAGTACAACGAAATAACAACTTACTTGCAGCAATATTTCTCTTTGAAAAGGACGGTGTCGCAATACTTGAAATTCTTAACCTATTTGCAGCACGATAAGAAGAACTTAATGGGAGATTATAAATTCACACTGTTGCAGGAAATAGGCAAGGCAAAAACAAATATTTCTGTAACTGAGGCTGAAATAATAAAATTATTAGTACTTTTGCAAACCAATATTTAACAAAAAGGTAATTAAAGATAGTTATAATTAACAAAAACAAACAAAACAAATGAGAAAGATTATTATTACATTAGTAGGAGCAATGGCAATGGTTTTTGCCGCAAATGCTCAACAATTCACCAATGGTGACTTTGAATCATGGACAGGTAGCAAACCTAATGGCTGGAAAGGTTTGGAAATGTCTGTGCCAATACTTGGAAATATGGAAGTAGCTCCCGGCTCTGTTGCTAAATCAACTGATAGCCACAACGGAAGTGCTGCCTTAAAACTACAACCAAAGGGTATCAACCCTACTCTTGGTGCTTTGCTTGGTGCATTAGTAGGGGAAGATGCTGCTGCTATGCTTAACGCTATGAAGATACCTGCGTTTATCACCAACGGAACTATTGACGTAATGGGATTAGTAGGACTACTTGCAGGAGGTATTGACTCATTAGACATTACAGCATTGGCAGACTACATTACAGATGGTCTTACCATTAACGCAATGCCGTCAAGCATTGACGGGTATTTAAACTTTACCACAGGTAGCGCAACTGACCAGTACATAATAGTAGGGATATGTTTTGCAGATGTAGCAGGTACTCGTACTCCTGTTGGAATTGCTATGTATTCTCCTGACATTACAGCTAAGGCTAACTACTCAAGTTTTTCAGCTCCAATGGCTCCTATAGCGGACGTTACTCCTAATGAATTGGTGTTTATTGCGGTTGTTCTGTCTGGTGATAATACTTCAGAACCTGTCTTATTGCTTGACGATTTGACAATACAATATGGTGGTGCAGGCTTATCTGATGTTGCCAATGTAACAAACGATGTTTATCCTAACCCATCAACCGGCAACTTTACCATAAACTGCCAAAACGGTTCTTCAGTTACTATTCTTAATATGTTAGGACAGGAAGTTCTTGCAATAGACAACTACAAAGGAACGTCTATCAATCTTGATAACAAGGGAATGTACTTCGTTAAAATAGGCAACGGCAGCAAGCAAATCACTAAAAAAATAATCGTTAAGTAAGAATAACAAATTTGAAACGACTATTTTTATTGCTAACAATAACTTTTATGACCGCCTGTGTTGGAGGATACTCTTTCACAGGCGCGTCTGTTTCTGCTGATGTTAAAACCTTTTCGGTGGAAACCTTTATCAACCGAGCTACTATCGTCCAACCCATACTGGCAAGCGAATTGACCTACGCCTTAACAAACAAAATCAAGTCCTCAACAAGCCTCACGGCGACCGATTATGACGGAGACCTGAGCTTCAAAGGCACTATAACCAACTATTCAATCACTCCGACTGCTATTTCAAGTGATGACAAAGCCGCAAAAAACAGACTAACTATCACAATCAAAGCAGAATTTATCAATAAGAAAGACCCAAAGGCTAATTTTCAACAAAGTTTTTCACGTTACAAAGATTACGACAGCCAACTTTCGCTTTCAGATGTAGAAGAAAGTCTTATTGCTCAGATAAATGAGGAGTTGGTTGATGACATCTTCAACAAAGCGTTAGTAAATTGGTAGCTTCAAAATAATTACAAAATAAATCGTAACAATAGAGTAGGGGATTGGTGTTTTCAATTCCTTTTTTGTTTCCATTAAGCCACGATTTATTATATTTTAATCTCATAAAATTTACACAAAACGCTCATTAAAATCAGCTGCTTTTAGCACGAATTTTGTCCGCCGCCATAACAAAAAACTAAAGCGGCGTTTCAGCGTCACCAAACGCCACTTCGTGATGCTGAAACGCCGTTTCATTTTTCTATCTCTTGATTCTAATTTTCTATCTCTTGACTTTAGAAAATTATTCCTTGATAATAGATTTCTCTTTCTTTGTTCTGAAAAGATAAATATACAAAAACAAACTTTACAAAATCAGATGTTGGAAATAGTGTTGCCAAATGGCGTTGTTTTCAAAACAATAACAAGTTATTTATCAAAAATTTGTACCTTTGCAGCCTGAAAACGAATGAAGATGATTACAGAATGAGTAACGCAAGCTACAGCACGCAAACGTTAGGGGTATGATTTTGATAAATATGAGAAAAAGTAGTAATTTTGCAAAAAAATTAGAGTTATGACAGCAAACAAACTAATATTGGGAGATAATCTTGAAATTCTCAAAACCATTGAGAGCGAAACTGTAGATTTAATTTATTTAGACCCTCCTTTTTTCAGTAACAAAGTTTATGAAGTAATTTGGGGTGATGAAGGTGAAAAACGCAGCTTTGAAGACCGTTTTGCAGGAGGAATTGACCATTATATCAACTGGTTAAAAAATCGTGTGAGACAAATGCACCGCATTTTGAAACCCACTGGCAGCATCTTTTTGCATTGTGATTGGCACGCAAGTCATTATATCAAAACCCAAATTTTAGATGATATTTTTGGACGCAATTATTTCAAAAATGAAATTGTTTGGTGTTACAAATCCCGGCCACAATCAAAAAAATATTTTGGATTAAAGCATGATGTGATATTCTTTTATTCAAAATCAGATGATTACACTTTTAATTGGAAAGAAGTAGTGAGACCTTTATCTGATGCCTCAATATCTAAATACCGTTTAAAAGATGAAGACGGTAGATTGTACAGATTGCAAGGAAGAGGAATAAAGAATAGTCCGATTCGTTCTTCAAAAGACGTTGCGGTTGAATGGGAAATATCTAACCCCGAATTAGTTAAGAGAGATTATTTGGACGAGAAAATAGGTGTTGCTTTGGAAGATTGGTGGGTTGATATTGATGCTATGAACCAAAATTCTAATGAGATGATTGGATACCCAACTCAAAAACCGGAAGAATTATTAAAACGGATAATAGAGTGTGCAACCAATGAAGGAGACGTTGTATTAGACCCATTTGTTGGAGGAGGTACTACTGTTGCTGTTGCAGACAAATTAAACAGAAAATGGATTGGAATAGACCAATCTGTTATGGCTATAAAAGTTACAGATTTGCGACTTAAAAAACGACAAGATGAACTTTTTTCAAACCCATACGAAGTGAGAATACCAACTTATGATTTATCTAAATTGGAAAAGGAAGACGGTAAAAAGTTTGAAATATTTATTGTAGAAAAATTTGGAGCAATACCAAATTTGAAAGGGGGCAAGGATTTAGGTATTGATGGGCATACAGACTTTGGAACTCCTATTCAGGTAAAAAAGTGTAAAAAACCTGTTGGGCGTGCAACCTTGGATGAGTTTCTTACAGCAATTCGGCGTGATAATAAATTTCTGTTTGATAAAAATAAAAAAGAAGGACAAGTCTGCGGGTTTATTATTGGCTTTGAGTTCTCAAAAGATATTATCAACGAGGTTTCCAAACTGAAAAACAGCGAAGACATAATCATTGAACTTAAATATATACGAGATATTATCCCTTACGAAAATCCACCAAAAGTTAAGCTGTCAGCTCAAGAATTGGAAAATTACAGATACAAATTTGAAGCAAAAGCTGAAAGTGTATCAGGCATTGACTTTTATTCATGGGATTTTTCACATGACGAAAAAGAATTTAAAGTAGATGTGGGAATGGATAAAGAAGGAGTGCAAGAAAAGAAATTCCCAGAAGGAGAACATAATGTTGCGGTTAAAGCCACAGACAAACATGGGTTAAGCGGAATGGATAAAATCAAAGTTAAAGTCAAAAAGAAATAATTCAACTTGAGTTATTCTTCAGTGCTAAAAAAAGGAAAACAGTTGTTGCGATAGACTTCTAATAGGTGCGTCTTTCGGAAAAATCACGTTGGTTGTTGAATATAAATTAAGATTGTTAAGAGCTAAGACTCTCATCTTTTCTACATAATTGATTGTCATTTGAAAAAAAAGTTGTACTTTTGCAAATTCAAATTTAAGGCAAGAAGTGAGTTATGTTTGTGAAAGGTAGATATATATTGGAAGTTAGGGCATTGCCAACAGGCACGAGTGAAGCGGATTATCTTATCACAAAAGAGTTGTTTGAGAGCTTTGATAATGAAGATATAAAGGCGGCAAATGTGGAATGCAAAGTGCAGATAGACAAGAGTGAGCAGCTAATATATCTGAGCCTTTTGTTTGAAGGTGTAATTACGGTGGAGTGTGACCGTTGCCTTGATAATCTTGACATAAAGATAAGCCATAATGATAGTCTTTATTTGAAGTTTTCAAATGGCGAAGAGCAGACGGACGAAAACGTAATTGCAATAAATGAAAAGGAAAATGTGTTTGACCTGTCTCAGTTATTATATGAGAGCGTTTTAGTCAATAAGCCTTTGCGTTGTGTGCATGGGGAAGTAGGAGAAGGAGAATGTAACAAAGCAATGATTGAGATGTTGGGAAGACAAGAGCAAATGAATGAAGAAATGGAGGAGATTGACCCTCGTTGGGCAGCTCTGAAAAAGATAAAATAAAATAGGTAAAATAACAAAAAAATAACGTAAAATGCCAAATCCAAAACACAGATTCTCACAAACGAGAACAGCAAAAAGAAGAACTCACCATAAACTTGAGGCAGTTCAAATCTCAACTTGTAGTAATTGTGGTGCTGCTGTGGTTTCTCACAGAGTTTGCCCTGAATGCGGATATTATAGAGGAAAGTTAGCTATAGACAAAGGAGCTACGGCTTAATCCGATCGTCTTATGAGGATAGGATTGGACGTAATGGGAGGCGACTTTGCCCCCAAAGCAACTGTCTTAGGTGCTATTTACGCTAAGGAGGAGTTATCGTGCGAAGATAACATCGTTCTTTTTGGTAACGAAGTTGCAATAAGGCAAGTCCTTGAAGAGAATAATGCTTCCCCCGATATGTTTGAAATAATACATACGGAGGAAGTCATTGATATGCACGATAAGCCCATTAAGGCTTTGGCTAAGAAAAAAGATGCAAGCCTTACGGTTGGTTTTCAATACCTGAAAGAAGGTAAGATAGATACCTTTGCCTCTGCCGGTAGCACAGGTGCAATGCTTGTAGGAGCAATGTACAGTGTCGGCGTTATGGAAGGGGTTCTTCGCCCTTGTCTTGTTGCTTTGCTGCCAAAGGAAAAAGGAGGTGTAACGGCTTTGGTTGATGTTGGTGTTAATCCTGACGCTAAGCCGGAGGTGTTAAGCCAGTTTGGTTTGTTGGGAAGCAATTATGCTAAATGTGCATTGGGTATAGAAAATCCGAAAGTTGGTCTTATCAATATAGGAGAAGAGGAGGAGAAAGGTAATCAGCAATCTCAAGCGGCACACCAACTGATGAAAGGGGAGAAGTCTTACAATTTTGTAGGCAATGTTGAGCCAACAGAAATCTTCAAAAATAATGTTGATGTAGTAGTTTGTGATGGCTTTACCGGTAACCTTATCCTTAAACATACAGAGGCTTTTGCACGTGTCTTTGCTAAGAGAGGCTTGATAGATGATTATGTTCGGCGTTTTAATTATGAAATATACGGAGGCTTACCTTTGTTAGGAGCAAACGCTGTTGTGATTATCGGTCACGGAGTATCCAATGAAAAGGCTATAAAGAGTATGATACTGCAATCAAGGGACATTTACAATTCTCGTATAACTGAAAAGCTGCGAGAAGCATTGATTAAACAAGAAGATAATTTATGTCAAAAATAAGAGCGGCAATAAAAGCGGTAGAGGGTTATCTGCCTGACTATATCCTAACCAATGAGGAATTGAGTACAATGGTGGATACGAGTGATGAGTGGATAATGACGCGTATTGGAATAAAGGAAAGACACATTTTGAAAGGGGAGGGCAAAGGCTCTTCGGATATGGGAGCGGTTGTTGTTAGAAGAATAGTGGAGAACAACGCCCTTTCGCCTGACGATATTGAGCTTATAATCTGTTGCACCGTTACTCCAGATATGCTTTTTCCTGCCACTGCCAATATAATTGCTGATAAATGTGGAATAAAGAACGGCTTTGGCTTTGACATCAACGCAGGTTGCTCTGGCTTTGTCTATGGTCTGACTACGGCTGCAAAGTATATTGAGTCTGGTTTTGTGAAGCGTGTTATCGTAGTTGGAGCTGAGAAGATGTCTGCAATAACCGATTATCAGGATAGGGCAACCTGTCCAATCTTTGGTGATGCTGCTGCTGCTGTTTTGTTGGAAGCAACAGATGAAGAGTACGGCTATATGGACGGAGTATTACATAGTGATGGCGAAGGCAGAAAACACCTTCACCAAGTAGCAGGAGGCTCATGTTATCCACCAACACATCAGACTATTGATGCAAGACAACATTACATATATCAGGAAGGACAGGCTGTTTTCAAATGGGCTGTAGTCAAAATGGCAGAAGCAACAGAGGAAATAATGAAACGCAACAATCTTTCCGCTGATGACATTGCCTTTCTTTTACCTCACCAAGCCAACTTGCGAATAATTGATGCCACAGGCAAGCGATTGGGGTTGGATAATGAGAAAGTACTGATAAATATTGAGAAATACGGCAATACAACATCTGCAACCATTCCCTTACTTATTTGGGAAAATCAGCATAAGTTTCACAAGGGCGACAACCTTATACTGACTTCTTTCGGTGCAGGTTTCACTTGGGGAGCTATTTTGCTGAAATGGGCACTTTAAGTCTTACTTTTTTAGGAACAGGAACCTCGCAAGGCATACCGGTTATTGGTTGTGATTGCGAGGTTTGCTCTTCTGATAACCTCAAAGACAAGCGTCTGCGTTCCTCAGTGTTGATTAAAGATAACGAAAGCAGCACTCAGATTTGCATAGATGCGGGTACGGATTTCCGTTGGCAGATGTTGAAAAACAATGTCAAATATCTTGACGCTATTCTTATAACCCACGCTCACATAGACCACATCGGAGGCTTGGACGAGGTTCGTTCGTTTAATTATCTTCAACAAAAATCAATACCTCTTTACGTCAATATGCCCGCCTATCAGGGTATAAGAGAGATGTTTTCCTATGTTTTCAACGCACAACACTATCCCGGAACACCCGAATTTGATATGCGCCTGATTGATGATGAGTTCAAAATTGGTAATCTTGTCATTCAGCCCATTGAAGTAATGCATCACAAGTTGCCTGTGCTTGCTTACAGGATTGGAAACCTTGCTTATATCACTGACGCTAAGACAATAACCGAGCAAGAAAAAGCAAAATTAGCAGGAGTGCAAACTTTGGTAGTAAATGGTTTGCGAAAGGAAGACCATTTTTCACACTTCACCTTGCAGGAAGCCTTGAATCTCATAGCCGAAATACATCCCAAACAAGCCTATCTTACACACATAAGCCACTATCTTGGCAAGCACTCTGCGGTAGAGAAAGAATTGCCGTCCAATGTTATGCTTGCTTATGATGGATTGACGATAACCGAAAGGTATTAAGCAGAACAGTTGCTAAGCATTCCTATTCGCTCTTATATTTTCAATTGCTATGTCAAGTCCTGCTATAAGTTTATTGAGCATTAGCTTTTTGGGCGATTCTTTTTCTTGTTGTTCATATTCTTTTAGCTCGGTTTTACAATCGGTTAAGCATGTTAAATCATCTTTATAGTAATTTTCTTTAACATTATATCGGTCTCTGATAAAAAGATAAAAGTTATTTATAACTTTTATTGGCAATTCTTGCAGGTGTTTTGCAAGTTTTTTTCCATCAATAAGCTTAAAAATTGCAGTGCGGTTGTACGAAGTCAGACTATCAGGTGTTGTCTGACTTAATTGCATATAAAAGTCCTCATCTTTAAAATTATAAAAGAGGTCTCTTAAAAAATTTTCATACATACTATCTCTTACTTTATTTTTAACTTCCACTAAATATTTGAGAATATCCTTATGTTCGTTACAAATCCAATCCTGTGGTCTAATTTGTATATACATATTCATGTCTTCGATTAGAGTAACCCTCTCATTTGCTTTAATATACTCACTTATAATATCATTCAAAACTTTTTTTGTTTGAGTTACAACATTCTCTTTGCTTGTATTGGGTAGTTGCTTTGTATGTATCAATGTGAGCAGTACATTTGCTGTGCCAATCACTACTTCTGGGTACTTAAATATTCCTTTCTCAAATTGCTCTAATACGCTATCTCTTAATTTTTCAAACTCTTCTTTTTCTAACCACCACCAATCAGAAGAGAGTCTTTCCCAATTTTCTCTTTTATCGGATAAAAAGTATTTGTTTTTAGCTAATAAAGAATCCAATATATTTTTCTCTATATTGCCCTTTTGTACATACTCACTAACGGCTTCTAAAGAAAATCCTTCACCGTAATTTATAATATGGTCATACTTCTTTTGTACTTCTGCTTTCTTTTCACATACTGAGGGGAGATAGTCCCAAAATTTCTCATTACCCATTTTTATTTCAATGGAAACTATTAGAAAACCCACCAAAAAGCTATTTAGAAACTCATTATAGCGAGGGTGCTTTGTGTATTTATCATCAATAAAAGTTAAAAAGCGGTTAAAATCAAGTAAAGATTGCTTTAGCACTCGTAAATTATTGTGTTGGGAAGCCTTAAACAATTCTACAATTAAGCCCTTCTGATTATTTATTTCGCTATATTGTGATAATAATGTTATTTCCTTGTTATCTGATTTGCACTTACAACTTTCAATGAATTCGTCTAATGCAAGCTCTATATTGTTTTCTACCTTAAACGTTTGCCCGATTAGTTTTTCCTTTATTTGCTTATAGTTATCGCCTTCAAATTTTGTATCATCAGCAATCAAAACAACTTTGCACCCTAAGTGTTCAACAAAACTATTTATATATCCAAATATTGTATCAGGTTCTAATTTGCTTCGCTCAACATCGTCAAAAACCAATATTTTATTACCCTTAATTTTTGCCTCTCTCGACGAAAATATATTTAACAAATCCACATCAAAGGAAAGGTTGTCGCCAAAATCAACTTTAAGTGCTCCTTTAATTAAGCCTTTGGCAAGATTTTTTGCAAATTTCATTCCGTTTGAGTACAACCAAGGGCTTATTTCGGCTCTTATTTTATCGTTTATTGCACTAACATTGTCTATCCCATTCAAACTAACGTAAATAGGCTTAAAAGTTAGATATTGTTTGCTGTTATCATTGTCTTCCTTCTTCCATTGCTCTATCAATTTTTTGATGTAAAATGTCTTGCCGCAACCCCATTCTCCTGTCAAAAGGACAGCATATTGAGGATTATCAAGATTGATGTAGTATTCCAAATACTCTGTGATATGTTTATTTTTGTCTTCTGCCATTATTATATGCTTGTATTTTATATTATTTCAGTGTGCAAAGATAATAATTTTTCAAAACTATATTTCATTTTACTGAAACGCCACTTCGTGACGCTGAAACGGCGTTTCAGGAAATTATTACAGCGTTTGGTTTATGCCATTGGCAAAAAAAATAAATGTACAGTCAAAACACATTATGACCATACATTTATCTATGTCTAAATAATTAAATTTCTGTTAAATAATTTAATGAAAAAAGTTTTTAGTCCCAATTTTTATTAAATCAAAATAAAGAACCACAATCCTAAATCCGAAAAACGTTGAGCTCAGAGAGGCTTCGCTGTCGGCAGGAGTTGCTTCTCATCTTGCTGATGTAGTCGTTAAGTGAATTGGTGTAAAAATGTTCTTTATTATTAGGAAAAATAAAGTCAGCGTTATCGTCATTTGAAGAGCTAAAAATTACTCTCGCTTCCGAAAAAGCAAGAATCAGTTCCCTTTTTTTATCGGTATTTTCCACCAAATTGCCGTTTGCCTTATCCTTTACTTTTGATAAGAAAACTATACTGGCTTTAGCACGGGACAAGTCTCCATAACCTTTATACACAACGCTTTGTGGTGTGTAGGATATGCACATCGCAAAGAACAAAATGTAGTATAAAAGTCGTTTTTTCACCTTGCAAAAGTACAACTCTTTTGTTTAATATCAAAATTTCAGACAATAAATTTTATAAATCCTCGTTTTTTGAGTACTTTTGCAAACTTAAATCCGCTAATCTGCGACTATAATAATGAGAAAAAAAGTTAAAATTCTGTTATTTTTGATTTTGATGTCTTGTGCTGGCGTTTCGCTTGCTCAGAAGGACAGCATAGATATATTATTCTCTCAATATGAGGCTGCTATAAAGTATAACGCCACTGCCAAAGGAGATAAAATTAACACCGAAATAATCGCTCAGAAAGCCCTTGAAGCCGTTTATGAGAGCAAAAGCATAGACCGCTTGACGGAGTATTACCAAACGTTCGTCAGAGAAGAAAAATACGCTCAGGAAGCAAAGAGAATCCGCGACAAATTAGCCTTTGAACAAACCCAAAACGACAATACGATTGAGGCTTATGAAGAATTTTTGAGGCTTTACCCTGATGCCGTGCAGGCAGCATTGGTTCAGCTGCTCATAGATCAAAAAATGTTAGAACAATACAGCGAAAGAAAAGATTTGGACAGCCTTTTAATCTTTGCCAACAGCGTAACGGATAAGGAATTAGCAACAAAAGCACTGGCGGAAGTAGATAAGATAAGTTTTGAACGGGCTTTGGTGGCGGACAGGGCTGACAATTATGCCGATTATTTAAGCAAACACCCCAGCGGAACGTACATTCTGATTGCCAAAGACAAATATGACAAGGCTCTTTTAAGAGAAAATCTCACCCAATATAAGGTTTCAACGCTCATAAACTTCCTTGAAAAACATCCTAATCATCCTTCATACAGCCAACTCTTGGATACGCTAAAATGTATTGCCATTGCGAAGTCTTCTAATAAAGGAATGGACTATTATTACCAAAAAACAAAGAAGGAAAACGACACAACAGCAAAATATAACTTCGGAAGCCAGCAGCCTAACGAGATAAAACAGCCGAAGAAACCCGTTATGCAATTTGCGACTACTGCTTTGCCTGCTTATGATGCCGTTACGATAGATTCTATTGATATTCTGCCATTGCGAAGTGCCTTTTCGGACACCGATTTCTTTATTTTTGACAACGGAAACAGCGTTATTTTTGCCTCAAATCGTGAAGACGGCTACGGAACTGACGGATACAAAGCGACAAAAGAAGATACGCTCAATTCCCCCTTTGATTTGTACATCGCTTTCAAAACAAAAGGGCAGTGGAAAGAGCCAATGCTGTTACCCAAACCAATAAACAGCACTGCAAGTGAGCGTAAGCCCGTGTTAAGTGTTGATAAAAAGATGCTGCTTTTCTCATCCTGCGTTTATGAAACTTACGGAAACGAAGATATTTATTTATCTTATCGCACCGATACTGCTGATTGGTCTAATTGGAGTGTCCCTTTGCATTTGTCTTATGAGATTAACACCAATCGAGATGACTATGTGGCTGAGTTTAATGGCAGCAATATGATTATAAAACAGGACTTTAACCCGTCAAAAGGCTCTTTCCGAAGGCTAAGCACAAAGAACAATGAACCAATGTTTAACTTAAAAAGCGGCTATGCAAGAGATATTGACGCCAAACCCGCTTTTGCCAAAATAATCCTCATAGATAACACCACCAACAAGCCTTTTGACTCCATAATGAGCAACAACACAACAGGCTTCTTTGCTTTCCTCTCTCCGGCTGTTTCGTTTTCAGTTATTGGCTTGGGCAAAGGCTGCATCCCTGCTTTGTTACAGCCTTCGCAAATGGCAAACGACAGCTCCGAAATCTCATTACAGCTCAACAATATCAACACTCTGATTGAGAAAAACAAGATTCAGCCTTTGGAAAATTTGATTGACGAAAGCGAACCGAAGAAACTGCCCAATATTGCAAAACTTTACCTTAACTATTTAGCAAAAGAGCTTGCCGAATTACCACAAACCATCAGCATTTCAGTCTTTTGCTCTAATGGAACAAAGGATTTATCTGCCCAAGACTTGGCTCAGACGCAGGCAAGTCTCATAAAATCTGCCTTAATAACCAATGGAATAAAGTCAGAGAAGATTGTAGCGGTGGGTTTTGAACATAAGAGAAATGCAGACAGCCAAAACACCACGCCAAAGAGCCGTATTGAGATAGGTTTTATCTCCAATCAATAGATTGTAAGTAGATTTGGCTTTGTTTTCCCAAACAAAAAAGCAGGTCAAGACAAGAAAGATTTTGGCAGAAACCAACTTTATCGGAAAAGCATTGGTAATACGGAGGATAAAAACCCTGTTCCCGTCCCTGTTTTTGCACCTTAAACGCCTCCCGAAAGTCATTTGCATATTGCCTTTGATAGTTTTGCGTTGCCAAAATTTCAGTTTGGATTGCAAAATGTTTCTTACAGAAGGTTAAAACATCATTATTGAGCTCCAAAAGCAAGTCATAACGCTTTGAAAAGAAGGGTTCTACTTCCCAAGCATAGTATTCAAAGAACGGACTTTTGCCATAAGCAGATGAAATAGCCCTCCAATGCTTTTTATTCCAGCTTTCGGCGTACGAAATTCTTATTTCATTGGTCTGTTGTTTGGTTTTATGAGAGCGTTGCAGCGGAACATTCAACGGCTGTACTCCATTGGCAGCCAGAATGTAAGCTCTGTTGCGATAAGTCTGTTTTTCAAATGACTCAAAGCCCTCAACAGCCACCTCATCGTAAGTTTTGAGAGCAGCAAGGTAAGCAACAGAAGGGAAAAACGCTGTTGGAAAGACAGCAAAAGAGCCTTTGCTCATAGATTACAGCCTTTTAGCGAACTATTTTCCGAAATTGATTGACAGCAACTTGTCTTCAACAAAGAAAAAGTCTATTGCGTAATCTTCAAACGAGATTCGCTCTTCGCCCCATACTTCTTTGTCCATCGTTTGTTTGATTATACCGTTGGAAACCATTAGTTTGACAATCTCCTGTGAAGATTTACCGATGACCTTTTCGCCGAACAGTACCGTATCCTCTGCATCTATGTCAATACAAGCAAGAATCTCCCTGTCGGAAGGGCGTTCGAACTGAGTTGTTTGTTCCCATGGCATTCCCAAGTCTTTGTTATACAGCATTTCATAATCAAAAAAGAGAGACAGACCAAGCTCTGCGTAATGCAGAACAGTCGTTGGCATCTCCAAGTCTTCGCCTATCGTCTCCACTTCGTTTGGATTGCCGAGCAGAGACACTATTTCATCTATACCCATTCCAAATTTCAGGTTACCGAGACCCTGATTTAACACAATACTTTTTTCTATCGTCATAATCTGTTTTTTATTTAGTTTTTCAGGGTGCAATAATACTAATTTTTTATTTAATAACGCCATATTGAAATCTTTTTTTATCATTTTTATATATTTAATCGTTGCTTCATTGTGCTATTTCGCTGTTTGAGAAGCAATAAATAATTTTTCACATCAGTCATTTAATTTGCTCTTATTTTGTTTCGCTGCTCCAAAACTTGATAACGCTTCACGCTTGCTTTGTTTTAATTCACGGAAACAGCGTTTTAAATTATGGAAACTTTGTTTTAAATTCTTGAAACAAAGCTTGAGTTTAATAAGATGTACATCTAATTTTCATAAGATGTACATCTTATTTTCATAAGACGTACATCTTATTTTATTTTGATGTACATCTTATTTATTTTTGATGTACATCTTATGAAAAAAAGATGTACGTCAAAATAAATTAAAACAAAGCTTCCATAATTTAAAACAAAGCTTCCGTAAGTTTAAACGCTGTTTCCGTAAGTTGTAATCAAACAAAAACAAATTCTTCCTTTGTTTCAGGAAATTAAAATCAGGAAAGAGTAGGTCAAAATAAAGAAAGAGCAAATTGTAATCAAAGAAGAGGAAATTCTATCTTTGTTTTAAGACAATATTTTGTCCAAATCTTCCGATGAAATCCGCGTTATGATACGCTCATTCAAAGGAGTAAATTCGCATTGGGCTGTTGTGTAAAGCTGAGACAGGAGAACGTCAATCTGTTCTTCATTTAGCGTGTCGCCACTCTTGATACAGAGACGTTTAGCGAGGGCTACGGCAATCTTATGCTGGCGTTGGGCAAGGTCATTGTTGCTATTGTCTATGTTGTTGAGGTATTCCTCAATGGCTTCAACGCTTTGCTCACAGCTAAGGTTGGAAGGCGTTGCCGTAATGTCAAAACTGCCGTCATTTTTATACTCCAATTCAAAGCCATAATTAGCTAACTCGTTGCTCAATTCCAATAGCCTGAAACTGTGAGCAGGGTTGAAAAAGTGATTATGAGCAAACAACAGCTGCTGACCTTTTATGGTAGAATGGGATGTGGATATAAACTCCTCGTAAAGCACTTTGAAAGAAGCCCTTTGCTGGTTGATGACAACGAAGCTGTCTTTGTGCGGCACGATGATATACTTGTTGGCAATCTGATAAGGCTTGGTCGGCTTGATGCTGTTGGTCACTGATGGCAAATCAATGTTCAACTCGGCAGGAATAGCGGTTGGCTTGTCAAAATTGGTGTTTGCGTTGAAGGGATTATAATGTGGGTTGTAGTTTATCGTTGGTGGCTTGGGCGGAAGATTGGTAGGCTTGGGCGAAAACTCTATCGTGGTCGGCAGATTCCAATCTATCTCCGTCTCTAATGAAAACTGACCAAGACAACGCTTAGCCGCAGCATGTAGAATGGAATAAATAAACTTCTCATCTAAAAATTTGACCTCTGTTTTGGTAGGATGGATATTCACATCTATGTTTTTAGGATTTACTTTCAAAGAGATAACAAAGAAAGGGTAAGTTTTGTCGGGTATAAGTCCTGTATAAGCACGGTAGATTGCGTTAGCAAAGTAGTTATTTTTCATAAACCGCCCATTAACGAAGAAATACTGCTCTTCTCTGTTCTTTCTCACCAATTCAACCTTGGATATGAAGCCGCTAATCTTTACCAAGTCAGTCTCTTCTTCCAATGGCAGGATTTTTTCGTTATAGTTCTTGCCGAAGATGTCCTTTATCCTTTTGCGGATGATTGATTTGTCAAGTTTGAAAAGGACTTTCTCATTATTATAATAGGTGAAGGCAATATCGCTGTGATAAAGGGCTATGCGGATAAACTCTTCTGTGATGTGCCCGTTTTCAACGCTGTCAGATTTAAGAAAGTTTCGTCTGGCGGGAGTGTTGAAAAAAATATTTTTTACGCTTATTGACGTCCCGCTATCACATACAGATTCTTCTGCTTTTGTAATCTGTCCTCCTTCAACGCAGACTAATGTGCCGATACTCTTGTTCCCCTTGCGTCTTGTCTTCAACTCCACAAAGGAAATAGCAGCTATGGACGCCAAAGCCTCTCCTCTGAAGCCCATTGTTTGTAAGGCATACAGGTCATCTGAAGAAGATATTTTGGAAGTGGCGTGAGCAGAAAAGCACATCTTGGCATCGTCCCTGTCCATACCACATCCGTCATCTATTATCTGAATAAGAGTCTTGCCAGCGTCTTTTACGATAAGGGTAATCTGTGTTGCTCCAGAGTCAATGGCGTTTTCCATTAGCTCTTTGACCACTGAAGCAGGACGATTGACTACCTCACCGGCAGCAATCTGGTTAGCAATAACATCAGAGAGAACTTTTATTATTGCCATTTCTCAACAAAATAGAGCAAAATGTAGAGTAAGCCCACCGCAAGACAGGCAAAGACCAATATTTTCATAAATGGCACTGGCTTACTGACCTTTTCTTCTTTCTTTTCTTTCATTGCTGAGCGGAAATCTATCCTTCGCTTGTAACTTTCGCCTTCAATAGGTCCGTACTTTGCCTTTAACTGCTCCAGTTCCTCCTTTTGCGGGTCGTAAAAGCGTGGCTTGTACTCAAATTGTCGTGGTTTGTTTATCTTTAAAAACCTCATAAGTTATTTTAATTACAGATTAGAAAATGTAAATTAAGATGTTGCAAAAGTAAGTAAAATTTTCTCATTACAAAAAAAAGTCGTACTTTTGCACCTTTATTTTTTGAAAAAATATGAAAAAATTAGCAGTGATAGCCTTTGGCGGAAACGCATTACTACGCAGTGGTCAGAAAGGCACGTACGAAGAACAGATAAAGAATGTAACTAAGACATGCGACTCTCTTTTGGGATTGATAAAGCAGGGTTATAACATAGTGATAGGGCATGGTAACGGACCTCAGGTAGGTAACGTTTTGTTGCAACACGAAGCAGGGAAGAAGAAATTCGGTGTTGAGTCTATGCCTATGGACTTTGCTGTAGCTGAAACTCAAGGCTCTATCGGCTATCTGATTGAGCAAGGATTTCGCAACGTTTTTGCCTTTGAAAACATCAATCGTAACGTTGTAACTCTTCTAACGCAAGTCGTGGTGGATAAAAACGATGATGCATTTTGTAATCCTACCAAACCGGTAGGACCATACTATAAAAAAGAGGAGGCAGAGCAATATTCGCAATCCACAGGTGCTATTTTCCGCGAAGATCCCAAAGGTAACGGATACCGAAAGGTTGTTGCATCACCCAAACCATTGCAGATAACAAACGTAGAACTTGTCAAGCAGTTAGCAAATGAGGAATACATTGTTATAACCGTTGGTGGTGGTGGCATTCCTGTTGTAAAAGACGATGGCATAAGAGGGGTTGAAGCGGTCATTGATAAGGATTTGGCTTCTGCTTTACTGGCTATCGAGATTGGAGCGGACGAATTTTATATCCTCACTGACGTTGAAAAAGTTTATATCAACTTCCGCAAG
>JAISLH010000107.1 GCA_031260565.1 Bacteroidales bacterium | reverse complement strand
CAAAAAAAATTCTTACGAAAATCAAATTGAGATAATATGTTTCCAATTTGTAGTATGTGTCGAAAATTTTGTACTTTTGCGACCCTAAAATTTCTTCTATGAAGGTAAAACGAGTGTTGTATATTGTGTTGCTTGTTGTTCTGTTTATTCCTTTGGCAGAAACAATTTTAGGCTTCAAAGTCGCCAAATCTTTGATTGGGGTTATTTGGCTGCTGTTAATGGAGACGACTTTCTTGGGCAGGATTCCATAGATAGAAAGTGTTCTATGATTAAAAAACTGCAAGATACGCTCGCAACTATGAACAAGGAGTTGATAATCGTCCTTGCACCCGGCAAAGGCAGGGCGATTTGTCTCTGTAATAATTATCTTTGTGATAGTGATGTTCGGATGGCTAATCTTTGCCATTGAGGATATTGAAAAGCTCAAAGTATATCTTTCTCATATGTTTAATTTCTCTTCATGGTCAGGCGGCGAACTCAAACCAATATTTGCTCCAATGGTTTTTGTGGCAATATTCTTCTCTTTTTTCCCATACTTAAAGACAGGACAAAAAGTACAGAATTACTTTTACGACAAGCAGACTTACAAAACGTATGAACATATATTACTTTTCGTTCTGTTTGTGTTGCTTATGATTATCCGCATCTCCCATATCATAGCATCAGACTTCAATCCGTTTATCTACTTCCGCTTTTAAGATTATAATGTATTTATTCTATCTTTTTTGTGTCTGATGTCCCCTTCCTGTCTTTGCGGAATTTGCCCAACAGAAAGATATGCAGACTGACCAAAATACCAACAACAACCAACAATATGGTAATAGCAGTAGATAGCGTTCCAAAATAAAAAGACAAGCCAAGCCCAAGCCACAAGAAAGCAATAGATACAAGCCGTGCTTTTAGAGCAATAGGTTTGTTTTCAAAATAGTTGGTGATGTATTTGCCGAAAACCTTGTTGCCAAGTAAAAGATTGTGGAGTCTATTGGAAGATTTGGAAAACAGCCACGCAGCAAGCAAAAGAAAAGGCGTTGTAGGTAAGACAGGTGTTACTATTCCGATTGCTCCTAATGTTACACAGACAACACCAAAGAAGATAAATAGAGCGTGCTTCATTCTCTTTCTTTGATAGTTACGAAAATTGAATCGCCGTGTTGCTTGTTTATTTGTTTGCGAATGTCCTTACGGATACCTATAATATAACAAACAGAGCCGTCATCGTTCTTTAGTCCCATATTAACCACACTCCCGTCATAAGTAATGCCATCAAAGGTTGCTCTAACCTTAACCCTGCCCTTGCCAAACTCCTTCTTAACATCATAAGGAAGGACAACATAAGCACCATCTATATCTGGAACTTTCTCTATTTTGGCGTTAAATTCGTAAGTTTTGTCGTTCATATTACGCTATTTTTAGATTACAAAAGTACAATTATCTTTTGAATTATCAGGTCGTTCATTTATTATATTCAAATAGCCTCTATCTCCATAAAAAAACAATGCTCGTTTTCCCCCCTTATTTGTTAGCTTTACTAAAACGCCGTTTTAATTTTCTAAAGTGGCGTTTCGTGACGCTGAAACGCCGCTTTAGAAAAATGAAGTGGCATTGGGGTAAAATGAAGTCAAAAACGACTGCTTTTTAGTGAGCGTTTTACATAAATATGGGGAGATAATTTTATAATTATGAGCAAAAATTATGCCATAAAAAACTACAACAATGAGATCTTATTTTCCCCCTAAACGAGCAAAAAAAAATGTGGCATTTTGTAATTTGAAAAAATATATATACCTTTGCCGCCTGAAAACTTAAAAAATACAGTTATTATGACGGAAAAAATTACACAAACATTAAGAGACAATCCCAAAATGAGATGGTTTGCTCTCGTATTATTGGCGTTTGCCATGTTTTGTTCGTATATCTTTATGGATATACTTTCTCCTATCAAGGACTTAATGCAATCAACAAGAGGCTGGGATTCTACCACCTTTGGGACAATGCAGGGAAGTGAAACATTTTTGAATGTCTTCATTTTCTTTTTGATTTTTGCAGGTATTATTCTTGACAAAATGGGAGTTCGCTTTACGGCAATCCTGTCGGGAGCGGTTATGTTGGTTGGTGCGGCAGTTAAATGGTATGCGGTTAGCGATACCTTTGTCGGCACAGGTTTGGAAACTTGGTTTAATAACAATTTGAACTACATTCCCGGTTTTCAGGAGTTAGGTATTGCTCCGTTCTATAAGGGAATGCCAGCCTCTGCCAAACTTGCATCAGTAGGCTTTATGGTCTTTGGCTGCGGAGTGGAAATGGCTGGTATTACGGTTTCACGCGGTATTGTGAAGTGGTTCAAAGGCAGAGAAATGGCTTTGGCAATGGGGTCAGAAATGGCTTTGGCTCGTTTGGGCGTTGCAACCTGTATGATTTTCTCGCCAATGTTTGCAAAGGCTAATATCTTTGGAGGGGCTAATGTGTCGCATTCTGTTGCCTTCGGAGTTATATTGCTGATGATTGCGTTGATTATGTTTATTGTCTATTTCTTTATGGACAAAAAACTTGATGCACAAACAGGCGAAGCAGAAGAAAAGGACGACCCTTTCCGTTTGAAAGATTTGAAAGGTATTCTTTCAAGTTGGGGCTTCTGGTTGGTTGCTTTGCTTTGCGTTCTTTACTATTCGGCAATTTTTCCATTCCAAAAGTATGCGGTAAATATGTTACAGTGTAACCTGACTTTTACCGAAGTTCCAGAAGATTCATTCTGGGCAGGCAACACAATAACTTTCATTCAATACGGCATTATGTTAATTGTTGCGGCAACAGCATTCATTTCAAACTTCTCAAAGAAGACAATGCAAATAACAATGCTTACAATATCCGTTATCTGCTTGATTATCTTCTGTTATATGGGCTATATGCGTCAGTCGGCAGAAACAATCTTTGCAGTATTTCCATTGCTGGCAGTAGGTATTACGCCTATACTTGGAAAATATGTTGATACCAAAGGCAAGGCAGCATCAATGTTGATGATAGGTTCAATTCTTTTGATTGCCTGCCATTTGACCTTTGCTTTCATATTGCCTTTGGCACAGGGCAACGCAATACTCGGAGTTATGATTGCTTACATAACTATCTTGGTTTTGGGAGCATCGTTCTCATTAGTTCCTGCAAGTTTGTGGCCTTCCGTTCCAAAATTAGTAGATAGTAAGGTTATCGGTTCGGCTTATGCACTTATCTTTTGGATACAGAATATAGGTTTATGGCTCTTCCCATTGTTGATTGGAAAGATACTTGACGCTACCAACCCTGAAGTAGTATCTGATTTGAAAAGCGGAGCAATCACTGCCGCAGAAGCAGCAACATCTTACAATTACACCGTTCCTTTGTTAATGTTGGCATTGCTTGGAGTTGCGGCGTTGATACTTGGTTTTGTTCTCAAGGCATGGGACAAAAAGAAAGGTCTTGGCTTGGAACTACCTAACATTAAAAAGTAATTTTTATACATTATAATATATAGAAAAAGGCTTTGAGTTAATTCAAAGCCTTTTTTTGTTGTCCGAGTACTCTGTTTAGTGAAAATGAATGTTAAGTTCGTTTATGTGAAGTTTTTATTTATTTTTGCCAACTCAAAAGTCGTGAAATGCAATACATAGAAGCCAAAAATATTGTTACCAAAAACCAGAACCAATATTGGTTTGGAACTGATTATAATATGAATATCTATCGTGGATGTTCTCATGGCTGCATTTATTGCGACTCTCTGAGTGATTGTTATCGTAATACAGACTTTGAAACCATTAAAGCGAAAGCACGAGCAATAGAAATAATACGAGCAAACCTAAGGAGTAAGCAACTAAAAGGAGTGATTGCCACCGGCTCAATGAGCGACCCTTACAATATTTGTGAAAAAGAATTATGTCTTACAAAGCAAGCGTTACGAGTTGTTGATGAAAACCGCTTTGGAATAGCTATTGCAACCAAAAGCACCCTGATAACAAGAGACATTGATGAACTAAAAAGCATAGCCAAGCACTCCCCCATTATCTGCAAACTAACAATAACTACCTATGATGACGCTCTTTGCCGCAAGATTGAGCCGTCTGTTGCCCCTACTTCAAAGAGATTTGAGACTATTGAGCAGCTTTCCAAAAACGGAATCTATTGTGGAGTGTTGCTAATGCCTGTTTTACCATTCATAAACGACACAGAACAGAATGCGTTGTCCATTTTGCGTAAGGCAAAGGACTGTGGGGCTAAGTTTGTCTATCCTTTCTTCGGTATGACGTTAAGAGATAGTCAGCGAGAGCACTATTACAACAAACTTGATGAACATTTCCCTACTCTAAAAGACAGATATATTGCAACTTTTGGCAGCAAATACAACTGCTCATCCCCTATCGCTAACCGCTTATACGAAGTCTTTTTTGCGGAAGCCAATAAGATGAAGATGTTGTGCAGTATGACCGACATAATAAAGGATTACAAGGCTGGATATAAGTGGAATAACGAGCCTAAATCTCATCAGCAGACGCTGTTTTAATCAAACGTACGTATCAAAAGTCTGTTTATGACAGCGTTGTTAGCAATGGAAAAAGCGATTGACCACTTCTAACATCTGTTTTGGGTCTTTCTCCAAGTCAGAACGAAGAGTGCTATCATTATATGAGCGTAACTTTTTAATAGTTGCGTCAATCAAATCAGCACTGAAAACATTGTCTTTCTCGTAAATTGCTCTGTCTCTTTCCAAGCACTCAGCTGACTGCTCACAACAGGCAGGCAAGCTCTCCAAATGGTGAGTCTTGACCTCCATATCGTCCTTATGGATATTGACTGCAACATAAGTCTTGTCGGCAAGCTGCAAAGCGTTCTCCATTTCAAAGCCTTCACGTGCGGCAACCACCAAAGCCGCCAGCAATAAGTAAATATTAGCCGTGCCGTCTGATGCTCTGAACTCTATTGTCTGTTTATCGGTAAATTGATGTGAAGTTTCTGGCTCAAGAGGGTTAGCAATCCTGCACATATCCATCGTAGTACGCCAGCCTAATGGTACTCTGACAAGAGTAGAGCGGTTTCTGTCGCCCCAGCATATTGTAGTAGGAGCTTCCTGATTAGGCACAAGCCGCAGATAAGACGTTGGATTAGTGTTACCAAAGGCTGTTACCGAAGCAGCAAGTCGCATAAAGCCTGCAATAGCCCGTTTGGCGGTATTGCTTAGCTCTCCCTGCTCAATGTACATATTGTTTCCGTCCTTCATTATTTGAGTATGAATGTGCATACCGCTACCTGCCTTACCTATGGTTATTTTTGGTGCAAAGGTAACGTTATAGCCGTATTTCAGATTAGCCAACGTGCGAAGTATCCATTTGGTAAGTAAGATTTGGTCAGCCGCTTCAAGCACCGGAACGGGAAGAAATTCTATCTCATTTTGCTCATAATACGTGCCTTCCAAAGAAAAGTTACCCACTTCCGAATGTCCGTACTTTATTTTGCCTCCACAGCTTGCTATCAGCTGCATTGCCTCCGTGCGAAACTCTTCAAACTTTGCAAAAGGTGTTGATTCGTGATAGCCTTTTTGGTCTTTGGCATTGAAAAACTCCTCTTTGTCGGAAATAACATAGTATTCCAATTCGCCCATAGCCCAGAATTCCATACCGTTAGTGGCTTTTGCAAAACTGCCAACAGCCTTACGCAAGGTGTATTCGGCGGAATTATGCAGAAAATCGCCCGATTTGTGAAAATAAGAGCAGAGAAAACTTATCGTAGTTCCGTCTTTGAATGGGTCAAGAAAGGCTGAAGCGAAGCGTGGAATAACATAAATATCGCTCTTTCCAGCTTCCATAAATCCAAAAAGGGAAGAACCATCTACCCTTTCGCCCAAAGTCAGAATTTGGTTAAGATATTCCTTGTCGTTGATGACAAAATTGAGGGTTTTAAGCCTGCCATCGCCTGCTATGTAATGGAAATCTACCATCGTAATGTCGTTATCCTCAATGTATTTGACGATGTCGGCTTTTGTAAAATCCTTAGGCAACTTGCCAATGGCACGCACCAAAGGATTGGCGTTTAATTCTATTGTATTTTTCATTTGTTTTGTTCTGTTTTTTATGTTTTTTGGGCGGCAAAGATACAAAAAAAATGATAAATTGCCTTTAATCCATAAATTATTAGTTTGAAATGATATTCTTTTTTCGGTGATACGTCAAATTTGAAGTCTTTTTCAGAAATTCTTAATACAAAATTGCGGTCAAAAATGACTAAATAATTACATCTTTATCTCAATTTATTTACACAAAACACTCACAAAAAACAGCGAAATCTGACTAAAAAAAGTCCGCAATTAGGGTTAAAAACGCCATTTTTTCGCTTAATTTCGGTAAAATATCACCCCATTTTCACAAAAAAAAGACTGATTTTCGTAAAACATCACTTCGTCAGAATGAAACGGCGTTTCATTTTTCTAAAGTGGCGTTTCGTGACGCTGAAACGCCGCTTTATTTTTGGCAAAAAGCACGAAAAAAGGGATAAAAGACTATATTATCCCCATAAGGTTAAATATTGCGTTATTGCAATAAGGTTACATAAAATTTATATAAAATCATCAGGTTTTTAATAGGCAAAAGAGGTGTTTTTTAATGGCATTTTGTTGCATTAAATCTGTAATTTGCGATGATGTTTTTTGATATTTGTTGTTCATTTTCCTATTTCCTTTCATTTTTCGTTTAATTTCGTTCTGCAAAAGTACAAATAATAAAAATAATTTGAGGCAATAATACTACATTTTTGCATTTTTTTTCCACAACTTCTTGTTTCCAAATAATTTTTTGTACCTTTGCAGCGTTATAAGCATTAAAAAATTATAAATTATGAGTAAAATAAAATTAATTTGTCTTGGCTTCGCCTCAATGTTAATGCTTGCGGCATGCAGTGATGAGCCAAATGAAAACGGCGAAAGTAACCTTCCTAATGGCAAGGTGAATTCAGCTCTTGTGGAACAAAGCAACCATTTTGCCATGAAATTGTTTGCAACGGCTAATAATCAAAATCCAAACGAAGAAAACCTCGTTCTGTCGCCGCTAAGTCTTAATATGGCATTGGCTATGCTTTCCAATGGAGCAAACGGACAAACAAAGGAAGGTATCTTATCCGCTATGGGAATGAGCAACTACAATCTCAATGCGGTTAATGACTATTTCCAAACTCTCAGGCAGACTTTCCAAACAGCAGACCCTAATACGCAGTTGGCTTTGGCTAACTCTATTTGGTATCGGTTAGGGTTTCCTGTGAAGCAGTCATTTATTGATGTCAATACTACTTACTATGATGCTCTTGTTCAGGAACTTGATTTTAGTAATCCTTCATCTGCTGACATCATAAACCAGTGGTGTTCTGATAAAACAAACGGCTTGATTACCGAAATGGTGGAGTCTCCGATCAATGATGCCCTTGTTATGTTTCTTATCAATGCTCTTTACTTCAAAAGTACTTGGGCAGATGGCTATGCTTTTGATAATAACGGCACTCATAACATGAGCTTCACTAAGGAGAACGGTCAGGATATTCAGGTGCAAATGATGAGTCAATCAAAACAATTAAAGCACTATCAAGATAACACTTTGGAGATGCTAACCATTCCTTACGGCAACAAATCGTTTAGTATGACGTTCGTTTTGCCTGCCCGCCAAACTTCAGTTACTAATATGCTTAACGCCTTACAGCAAAACGGTTATTGGAACAGCTGCCTTAGCCACATGGAGAAAAAACTGATAGACGTCCGTATTCCGAGATTTAAGGTTCGTTATGATAGCGAGAGAAAGTTAAATAGTGTTTTGGCTTCATTAGGAATGAGTAACGCTTTTAATTCTCAGTATGCTGATTTCTCTAACCTTTCCAATGTACCAATTTTTGTTGATTTCGTTAAGCAGAAGACTTATATTGACGTGAATGAAACAGGTACGGAAGCAGCAGCGGTAACAGTAATAGGAGGTGCTACGTCAGTTGATGTTGGTCCTCCTACTTTTTTTGTGAATAGACCTTTCCTTTTTGTTATACAAGAAGAAAGCACGGGGGTTGTTTTGTTTATGGGTAAGATAGGCAACCCTGAATATGAGGGTAAA
>JAISLH010000102.1 GCA_031260565.1 Bacteroidales bacterium | reverse complement strand
CCGAATTTAAAGTGGCGTTTGGTGAAAATAAAACAGCACTTCGCTAAGTTAAAACAGCGTTTGGATAAAATGAATCACTAACTTGCCAAAGCAAGAGAGCGTTCGGAGATAACAAAAGTATTGATAAGGGAAAGGAATGCCCTAATTATCCTTTGATAACAGGCAGATGGCTTGAGCAGATACGCCTTCCTTGCGACCAACGAAACCAAGTTGTTCGGTAGTTGTGGCTTTGATTGTAATATCTTCTTCGTCAAGGTGAAGGATGTCAGCTATGTTCTGTTGCATTTTGGGAATATATGCAGATATTTTAGGACTTTGCAGGCTGATAACGCTATCTATATTCTCTATTTTGTAGCCTTTGTTGCTGATTTTGTTGAATGTGTCAAGCAGAAGTTTGCGACTGTCAATGCCTTTGTAACGAAGGTCGTTATCGGGGTAGTTAAAGCCTATATCCCTTAGGTTAGATGCTCCAAGCAAGGCGTCAATTATGGCGTGCAAAAGAACATCGGCGTCAGAATGTCCAACAGAACCCAAGTCAGATTCAATCTTTACGCCTCCCAAAACTAAACAATAGTCTGTGGAAAGGCAATGAACGTCATATCCTATGCCTACTTTGAACTTCATAATCTAAATTTCAAAGGACAGAGACACACGAAGCGTGTTCTTCAAAGGGTTGTTGCTGATACGGGCTGTTGTAACCAAGTATGCAATGTCAAGTTTTAATACGTTGTACTTTAATCCTGCACCGAAGGTTAAGTATTGTCGGTTACCTTTTTTGGCATTTTCGTAAAAGTAACCTGCTCTTACGGCAAAGACTTTGCGATACCAATATTCTGCACCTGCTGATATGGAGATTTCTTGCAATTCTTCCTGAAAACCATTAGGGGCATCATAGAAAGATTGTATTGCACCCTGAATAGAACCTACGTTACCATCTTTACCATAAACAACCTTACCATCTTCATAAATTGCAGGAGTAGGCACGAGGAGCTTATTAAAATCCACCATAAAAGAGATTTCATTAAATTGATCAAAGTTTGTGGTGTATCTTCCGCCGAGTCTTAAATTTGCAGGAAGGAAATCTTTTACCATATTGTCAGAGTAAGAAATTTTTGAGCCGAGATTTGAAATTTGAAGACCTAAAGCATAAGATGAAGGCTTTTCACTCTTTATTTCGTTCTGATAATACAAGCCCACATCGGCTGCCCCTGCCTGTGCGGCGAAGGTTGGCGTTGTTCCTACCGTTTGTCCTTGCGTTAAGTCTGAGCGAATATAGCGTCCAGTAACCGAAGCAGAGAAATTATCGGTCAGTTTCATTGAATAAGCCACATCAACAGCAAATTCGTTAGGACTATAATTTCCCAATGATACCTGTTGGTCATCCACGAAGTTCATATCACCAAGTGAAAAGTAAGTCAAAGATGCACCGATAGCACTTCTTTCATTGACTTTGTAGTATCCTGCCAAGTACGCAAGGGATATATCCGGAACAAGGTTTCGCAACCATGGGCTGTAAGTAAATGTAATATCTGTCTTACTTTCGGCAAAGGCTAATTTAGCAGCATTCCAATGTATGGAATTAGCATCAGGCTTTGACGCTGCTCCGACATCTCCCATTGCTCCCGCTCTTGAATCAGGGGCTATCAATAGAACAGGAACACCAGTTAAAACGGGTCTTGCACCGTCTTTAAGTATTTGCCCTAAGATTCCTGTATCTTCTCCGGGTAGAATGCCGCCGCTCACCTGTGCTTGAATATTATTGTTGAGGCTTAGTAATGCAAAACCCAATAATGTGATTATGATTTTTGTTTTGTTCATCTGTTTTGTTTTATTTGTCAAGTTACTAAAACGTTATTTATTTTCTTTTATTATTTGTTACGATTAAAAATCACCATTTTCTTGCCTGCCGAATGCACTTCACCATCATTAGTATCAAGAACAGCCTTATAGATATAGACTCCGTTCTGTAGTCGTTTGCCTCCCTGGTCTGTGCCGTCCCAAGTAAGAGGTCCAATGGTATAGGTAGATATATAAGGTGTTGCAACTATCTTTCTCACCACTCGCCCAGACATATCAAAGATATAGATTGTTGCTTCCTTGATTTTGTCGGGTTGGTTATGCTCAAGAACTATTGTTGTGCTGCTTTCAAAAGGATTAGGGTAGTTAGTTAAGTTGGTATAAACAGGTTCTTTGCCATTATTGACAACAAATGTTATTGTCTTTTCGGAAGAGAAGTTAAAGATATTCCAAACTTTGAGTGTTAAAGTATGTTCTCCGTTTGACAGACCGGTAAAAGGAAAACGAATATAGCCTTTATTAGGATTATCAACGTCCGTTTCGTAAAAATCATTTAATACAAACGTATTGGCAGCGTTGTCAAGCCGTGCCATAATATCGTGTCCCAAGCCACTACCTACGGTGTTTATGGCAATGGAGTCCTCTATGATAGCATACAAGTCAGGATTTTGGTCAGTTATTCCGCCGTATCTAAAGTTTGTATCGTTCATATATAGTTTTATAACAGGATATGTAGTGTCTATTTGAACATTATTATCTATTCCTCCCACGATAAACCACTGGCTTTGACCGGAAGCATCAACGCTATCGTTCTTTGCATAATAACTTAACTTGCCTTCCCCATAATTATATGATATATCCTTTGGAATAGTGAAGTTATGGTCAAATTCTCCATTAACAACATTAGCCGTACCCTTGTAAAGAACGTTCTTCTGTTGTTCAAAAGCTTTAAGGCTACCGTGCCCTTCATTGTCCAAACCATAGTAAATCTTTACCTTGTCAAAGAGTGTTATCAATATTTTACCATTGAAGTCAGTCAAAACATTGCCGTCATTATCTCTTATGTCACCTGTTACGCTCATTTGCGACAAAGCCCTCACCGTATCCTTTATTGCCGTCATTGTATCTTCTACATTGTTGCCATTGATGGTCTTTGTATGAACATTAAAAATAGCAATATTAAGTCTCAACGCAGGGTCTCCTATAAGTACAAAGTCATGACTCTTATTTGCATTTTGGCATTTGGCAAACGCTTCACCTAAAGTCAAAGTCTTCCCGTCAGCTTGCTTTTGCACAAAGTTCTTATGAAAAGCTGCATTAACGGATTCATTTGAACTAATCCTGCGAGTGGAAGACACAAGAGCTATTGCTCCTCCCTTTCTGCTCAAAAAGGCATACTCACCTCCCGAAGGCTTATCAACCATATCAAATTTGGTGAATTCGCACGTTGAAGTTATAAATAATGTGGGCTGATTGAAGTTTGTCCAACTTGTAATATCACTCATCGTTATAAGGCGTTCGCTTGATAAATGATCTGCCGAGCCATGCCCTACATAGTTTAAGGTCAATGCACCTTTATTCATACGATTATTGATAGCCTTTGTGGCGTCTGGATACGTTGAACCAGCTGATGAATTTTGCTGTTTGTAGGCATCGGAATAAACCTTATAAGCGTTCATAACGGGGAAAGCACTTACTAATGTGTCATAAGCAGCTTCGGAAGTGCTGACAAAAACATTATCAGAAGCCTTATCATCATCATCACAGGTTAGAGTAGAATAGTTTTTCCAGTCATTAACCGCTCCTCCTTCTCTCAAATCCTCTTTAAGTAAATAACGGCGGCATTTATCTACAATAAGATTGGCTTCATTAGTGTCATTGACGGTGAAACGACCAACACCTATAAGCACCACATCATTATGTGCCCCTCCTGTGTCTCCAGTTGTATTATCAGATAAATGTGCTACATAAATATCGGAGCAGAAATCATCCGCATCTTGATATGTAGGTATGAAATTATTGTTGTATTTCAAAATATTGCGGCTGTCATACGTGCCATCACCAAAGAGGAGTACGTTTTTGGGCTGCTGCCCCGAAGGAGAATATTTTTTATACATCATTCGCAAAAACTCTCTAAAAGCAAGATAGTCCTTTGTTCCTGATGAAAATTCGTTATATATTTGCTGTGGAAGAACGATTGTTACTTTTATGCTGTCATAAGTACGATGCAATTCTGCCAAACGCTCTGCCTGATTGATAAATTCAGGAGCTGTGATGATTATAAAGTCGGTTTGCTCTGTGCTGTGTAAATTTTGATTCTCTACTTTGCCTTTCAGAGCTGGCGTAGGGAAGTTTGAACCTGAGAAAACAATGATTTTTTGCAATGACTGAGTGTTTAATTTCAATGTTACTTCATTGTTTTGCTGCGTTGCTTGTAATTGCTCAACACTTATCGGATTTGTAACATTCCAAACTCTGACAGGCTGACTTACATTACTTATATGGTACTCGGCTATTTTGTTTTCCGTTACGCCAACAGTCGCATTAAACATCAGAGGTGAGCCATTAAAGCGGAGATATTTGTCATAATTTACCAGAATGTAATCAAGGTTTGCCTTATCCCTCGTAGAGCCGGCGGTATATGTAAAGGTAACGGTGTCAAGATTAGTTGTCAATGGTTGAGTTGGCTTCTCTATTTGGCTGTCAGTAAATGTTGGGTCATCACTTTGGGGAAGTATATTAAAGCCACCAAGGTCTTGATTATTGAACTTAAAATTAAAGACATTTGTACCTGCAGCACGGGTTGAGCCTGCGACAATCCTAATTCTTGCAATGGAATTTGGCACAAAATCTATGAGATTTACTGGTATTTTTATCTCATTTGCAAGATGCGTAAGAGTTTCTCCATAAAACGAATTGCCCGCTCCTTTTGGATTAACTAAGTCACGGTTGTGCAGAAAGACATCTCGTACAGAAACAACATCATAATCGCTACTGCCACTTACCATATCAGCCGTATCAATCCGCTTTTTCTCACCTTTTAACGGGTCAAAACAAACGAAATACGTAGCAACATCGGAGTAAGGATGAATTTCAAAAGAATAGTTGTTAGTACCATTATTGTAAATCCAACGAATATTGCCTTCACCATAAAAAAGAGCATAAGGATTGCCCTGATTATTGACATAAATTGCGTTCTCCAGCAAATCACTTACCACATAATCAGCGGTACGTTTTGATATTGCCTGACCGCCTTGCCCCCATATAGAAAGATTATCAAAGTTTATGGAATCCTCAGGCACGCCCAACTTCTTAAAATCCTCTCTTGTCAGTCTGTAAATACCGCTTTGGGGAATAGTTATTGCATACCACGAACCACTTGCCAAGACAGATGTATCCGAATAAGTGATTGATTGGCAGTAAGTCTCAAAACAAAGACACAAACCAATGATTAAAAACAAATAACGTTTCATATCTTATTTTCCATTTAACATATAGGTAATAACATATTTTATTTTATTTTATTGTGTGCAACATAAAAAAAGAGCAATTATTTTTTCAGCAAACAATTACCCTTCTTCATTGTTATCCCATCAGGATTCGAACCTGAAATAAGAGAGCCAGAATCTCTTGTGTTACCATTACACTATGGGACAATAGTCTCTCAAAAAGAGGGTGCAAAGTTACAACTTTTTTTTGAATCAGAAACAATGCCTTCATAAATAATTTCGCTACTGCCTTATCAAGCCATATTTCTATCAAGTACTCTTTGACTTTCCCCAAACGCCACTTTAACTTCACCAAACGCCGTTTTATTTTGCTGAAGTGGCGTTTAAAATCTGGTAGGTA
>JAISLH010000010.1 GCA_031260565.1 Bacteroidales bacterium | reverse complement strand
AGCAGTATGTTATTTCTAAGAGTTGTTAGCGGCTGCAAAGATACAAAATTGAAAGCAATTCACAACATGATATAGAGCATGATGTTTTTGCTAAGAGTTGTTAGCGGCTGCAAAGATACAAAATTGAAAGCAATTCACAACATCGATGTATCCGAAGTGTAAGATCCCCATGTTGTTAGCGGCTGCAAAGATACAAAATTGAAAGCAATTCACAACCAAGTACTTCATCTCTTATTGTCATCAGCTGTTGTTAGCGGCTGCAAAGATACAAAATTGAAAGCAATTCACAACTTAAAATTATGATTAGAAAATATTTATACGGTTGTTAGCGGCTGCAAAGATACAAAATTGAAAGCAATTCACAACAGCCTATAAACGGTATCTTTTCTATTCCAAGTTGTTAGCGGCTGCAAAGATACAAAATTGAAAGCAATTCACAACTGATTCATGTCTACAATCAAGTCATATTGTGTTGTTAGCGGCTGCAAAGATACAAAATTGAAAGCAATTCACAACACCCTTACAGACTACACTGCCGTTACTGGGGTTGTTAGCGGCTGCAAAGATACAAAATTGAAAGCAATTCACAACATTAAGCAAGGTGTCAATGGATGACGTCTAGTTGTTAGCGGCTGCAAAGATACAAAATTGAAAGCAATTCACAACAAGCAGACAAAACATAAAAGAGGTGTTAGCAATAGTTCTGTTATAACTATATATCCATAAAGCCGAAGCCCCTAAGTTGTTAGGCTCAGAGGCTTCTACTGGGTACCGCCCACGCGGGACGACAGTGCAAAAGTACAAAAAAATATTTAGATACAAACTTTTTTTAGCAAAAAAAACATTATGACACTCCAATAACACATACAACAACTTGAAAAATAAGCCAAAATGTTATCACTCAATTTCAAAAAGAACTACCTTGTTGTTAGCAACTGTAAAGATTATGTTTTAATGATATAAGCAAAAGATATGTCGCAGGCATCATTATCACCCATTTTTCTCAAACGCCACCTTGTTTTCTTGAAACGCCGCTTTAGCGTCACGAAGTGGCGTTTCGTGACGCTGAAACGCCGCTTTAGGAAAATGAAGTGGCGTTTGGGTAAAATGAAGCATTAAGTATAAATTGGGAATTCTGCTAATCAATCCGTCAATGCAAATAAAAAAGGCGAGAAAGAAAATCCCACCCTAAATGTTTTCACAACGGGAAAGCCCCTTTTTGCTTACCCCAATCAGTTGTTAGTGGTTGGTAATAACGTTACACTGTGTTATCATAACGCCAACCGCTGTTTGAGAACCTGATAGCCGACATCAGTCATTTTTACCTCCTCTTTGTTGGACAGAGTGATTAGATACTGTCCCTTTTTGTAGCGGTCTATAGCTCTGATACAAGCAACATTGACGATGAATGAACGATGAACACGAACAAAATGCTCCAGCGGCAAAATCCTTTCAGTCTCCTTCATCGTCATTTCTTTCAACCAGACGCCTTTTTCGGTGTAAATTGACACGTAGTCGCCGTTTGCCTGTATGAAAACGATGTCTTTAACCTCTATAATATCTATTTTCTGCCCTGTTTTAACCGTTATTCGTTCTACAATCTCGCTTTTATCCTCCTGTGATGTCGTTTGCAGTGGCTCAGGCTTTGAAAGGGCATACTTTTTATCCAATCTCGGCATAATAAAACCAAAGACAATGCCGCCACCAAACGCTCCCAGCAAAATGAAAGCGGCAATGTCCCAACCCAACAGCGATACTACTCCCGTAAGGATAAGTATCGCCGCCAGCAAAAGCAGTGTTAATCGTTTCATTGATTAGTTTCTTAGTTCCAAGTTTCCAAAGACGGTGCTGCCCAGAATGTTTAAGGTCTTAATGCCTTGCTGCTCTGTCTTGGTGTCAAAAAATATGCGTTTGTCGGTTATCTTTCCACAAAATATCTTGCTGTCTGCAGTTGATATTACCCAGTCTTGAGGTAAGATAATGGTGCAGTTTCCAAAGACTACATTGATGTACAAATCCGTAATGCCGTCTGCAATGTCTGTCTTGCGTAAATCAAGTTTTGAATCACCAAAAGCAACATTTATTTCACCACCATTGAAAGTCGGCTCTAAGAAAATATACTCATTATCGCCAAAAGCAACCGAGTGAGAGAACCAATGACGGTCGTTAGCCCTGTGTTCTTCGCATTGTTGTTTCATTCTCTCGTAGTGACTAAATCCCCTGTTTTGGTGGCTCTGCCTGCGACCTCTGCCTCTGTAATATTCAAAATAATGCGTGTGATTAAAGCCTTTCTTCTGCTTCATGGTGATACCCAGCAGCAATATAACGCCAATGTAGATAACTAATGCACCCCAGTAGTTGTCTATAAAGTTGGCGGGCAAGGTTATTTGAGGGAAAACAGCGGCTAATTTGGGAATAATAAAGAATATACCCGTGCCAATGAAGGCAAGTCCCGAAAACAGGTGGCGGTGAAACAGGAAAATAATCCCGAAAACCACAATCAACATAGCCCAAGAAAAGACAATGCTGCTCATCCCCACCCAATCATAGATACGTGCTGCCAACATTACTGCTCCAAAAGCAATCAACAGTACGGCAAATCCGATTGACGGAGTGGAACTTCTTTGACATTTTGTCTTACTTGCATTCATACAATCTGAATCTTTAATTTTTTCTCTGTCCATAATATATAAAGTTTATAGTTTGTTTCTACTTTCTTGAGTGCGGGTGTGTAATTCCAAAGCATTGAACTTGCATTGCTTTATGCAGTCTCCGCAGGCTGTACAGCTGGCAGGATTTTTCACAAATGCCGCCTGCTCCCCGTTTTCATTCGCTACCATCTCCAAAACTTTGTACCTGCATCTTCTTATACAAGCCTTACAACCTGCACAATTACTCTCTACAACATTGACAACTTTATCCCTCCTTCTTTTATGCCGAAGGAGAGAAGTCAGAACAAAGAACGATACTACGATTAGCGAAATGTAAATTATATTCATTTTTTATAGTTTCTTAAAGTTACAAAAACACGTTTTATTAGAATGCAAAGTAACTACTTTTTCCCTCCCATGTCAAGCCAAAACCGACAAATATCCCTCTTTTCCCTGACAAAACTCCCCATAAAAGACGGCAAAAGTACTATTTTATCTTAAATAAAAATGGAAGAAACTTGCAGAATATTGAAAAAAAACGTACTTTTGCACCCCTCAAATATATTATAAATCTTAATAAAAAATACAACAGAGATGAAGAAAAGTTTCATATTATTGGCTGCAGCCGTCTTGACAAGCAGCATTGCAATGTCGCAAGATGACGTTCAAGACTTGAAAAAAAACTACGTTCGCCTGCAATATGTAGCTCCTATTGGTGCATATTCGGACTTTTTCAGCAGTGGGATAGGAGCTGAATATGGGCGACATTTCTACTTCAACACAATGTGGTTTGACTGTATCACGCCCGGAATAGACATAACCTTCGCCGAAGTAGCCTTAAACTTCGGAAATAGGTACAACTACAACGAGCAGGGAGACATCTTAAACGGAATGATGACCCGCAAAGGAGTTAATTGCTTCTTCTATTCGGACGGCGGCTTTCTCTCTACCGTTGGCGTGAAGCTGGGACCGGTTTTCACCTACAACATAGTAGATGATTTGTTCGCTGATTTTTACATCAAGTACGCACCTTCCTTTATCTGGGGCAGCAGAAGTCTTAACTTTGTTGATATGACGGACGCCCATAGAGCCATTGAAGATATGAGTAGTATGTACGCAGGCTTTGCTCACCGCCTATCTACCGGTCTGAACATCAAGTATAGGTTCTTTACCTTCGGCATAGAATTTTTATTTGGCAAGACCACGATGAATTTTAGTAAGGAGATAGTACCGCAAGCCATTGACCCAATTCCAAACAATGGCAGTGATACGTGGCGATTAACTGACGAGAAAAAGTTAGGACTTAACACATTTAAAATAACTATCGGCTACTTGTTTTAAGTCAAGTGCCGACTTGTTGAAAAAAAAGTCCGACTTTTTGGGTAAAAAAGTGGGACTTTTTTTAAATAAAGTGGGACTTTTTTGCCCAAAAAGTGGGACTTTTTTTTCAATAAGTCCCGACTTCTGATTATCAAGTACTTACAAAGGGGCAAAAAGCAGGTATTTTCTTACCCGAAATCCTCACATTGAGACACCAATTCTGCATACCAATTTTGCCCAAAACGGCGGATGAGAGGTGTTTTTAGGAGTTTATATAATGGTTTGCCGCTTGGGGTTAATGACTTGCTGCAGACATCTTGCCAAAAGTGGAAATTAACGGCGGTAAAGTCCTCATAATCCGTTACCCGAATGGGATATAAATGACAGGAAACAGGCTTCTGAAAAGGGATGAGTCCCTGTTCGAAAGCCTTTTCTATTGCACATTTTGCGACCAAGTCCCCGTTAGTTGCGTTTTGCTCAAAGAAAACAAACACACACTGGCGGTTATCAATCAGATTGGTGCAGTATTCTTCGTCCAAGTCCTTATAAAAGAAACCTTTCTTCTCTATTATTTGCAGGTGAGCGGCAGGAATGTAAGGTTTAATTGCACTGAAATGTTTATCAATTTCCTTTATT
>JAISLH010000003.1 GCA_031260565.1 Bacteroidales bacterium | reverse complement strand
TTAAGTGATTATCATCTCTTGCATTTCGGCAAATTTAACACGAGTGGAAAGATAACTCGCGGCTTGCCAAAAGGTGCTCACGGTGTGGAGATTAAGCGGCTCATTTCACACGACCCATTGTTTGTTATGCCTGAAATTAAGGCAATGGAATCACTGGGTTTGGCGTCCAAAAGTCCTAAGAAAATTGATTACAGAAGCAGGGAAATGGTGGGTGCAAGAGCTTATTATGTCGTGCGGTATTTCAATGACAGAGGGGAATATAGTGCTTGGTCTAAGGTGGAATCGGCGATTGTAAATTAAAAATGAAATGATAAACGTTATTTGCATAGTATTTTTGCTTTTAGGTTGTCTGTCGATAATATTGATTGGCAAGGCGTTTTGCTATGCAGGGTGTCTAACAAATAAGATAAGTTACAGGTATTGGAGACAAAATTTAATGATATTTTTGTTTCAATACCGCTATCCTTGAGTGCTGATTTCTATAGTGTTTGACATAAGTAAGGCATTATAGCGGCTCGTATAAGGAAACAATTTGCGTTCCTTTTGTGACGAAACTACGATTTATTTGCTACCTTTGCGGCGTCAAATGAATAGACAAAGTAACTTTCTGCCCACGAAGAAAGTTTGAAATAAAAAAAGGGAGTGGAGTTTAGTTTTTTTACATCAAAAATATATAGAAGAGATGAAAAAATTATTTTTAGCTATTGCAGTTTTATCAATAGCTTTCAGTAGTTGTACTGATGAACAAGATTTTGAAAACCAGTCGGCAAGTAGAAATCATTTAAACAAATCTATTTCAAGTAGCAATCCAACATTAAAAAACTACCTTACGTTTAGTAGTTTTGAGGAATTAGACGTAGCCATCAAAGACTTAAATGCTATGGATGAGGCAAGTGTTGTTGCTTGGGAAAATTCTCACAATTTTGTTTCTCTGAATCGTATTTCGGATGAAGTAGATTTAGCGGAAGATATGTTGAATGAAAGCGTGTATGATAGTTTGTCTCAGTTTTATTCTGAATCGCAAATTGAAAACATGAAATTTGACGAACGTCACTCTGCATTATTTGATGAGTTTTCTCATCTGTTCATTAAACGCATAATGGAAGATGATGGAGGTATTTATTATGATTTGGATATTAATTACAACGATTATGCCAGTATCGTTAATGCAGACGGAATTGTTAAAGTAGATGATAAAATTTATCAATTTAAGGATTCCACTACCAAGGTCATTGAAGACGGAGATGCTTCAAAAATATCTCTCCTGAAGCATATAAATGAAACAGACACTGTTCGTAATATTAAGGTTTTCCACCTACATAAAACGTTAGGAGATATTGTTATTCCTCCAGCAATAAGAGACTTGCCTTCTCATCCCTTTGAATACATGACTTATAAGACTAGGAGTAAATATAAAGTTTTAATGTATAATAAATTTGAACAATACTATAGTGCTCAGCTTGGAACTTATGTATCAACATACTCTATCAGAGGTAGGTCACTGAAAAAAGGTTTATTTGCTTATAATAACTACACAACAACTATGGTTTATTCAGGAAGATTTACTGGAACTGAGGGTACTTATGGCTATTATTTTACTAGTGGACATATATCTTCTCAAAATCCATCTGCTCTACATCCAAGTAGAATATATGAAAATAGAAATTGGACATTGTCTAATCAGTACAAGAGTAAGAAGAGTCATACTTTAGATAAATTATTTTTCGATTATACTGAGCAAAGCCCACACTTTTGTTCTGCCTATTCTATTGCACCTCCTTATAACTTAAACACAACAATAGTTATTCCACAAATATATGGCTGGAATCATACTATGACAGCTAACGGCAGCAGCAATATATCCTTTACAACATCATACTAATATGAAAAAAGTTGCAATACCGATATTGATTATATTGACTATAGCAAAAGGTTATTCTCAGGAAATTAAGCAACATAACTTTGGCTTTGGCATTGGTGCGAATGTTTATCCGATAGCAAATAGTTACAATGTAACTTTTGACAATATGGATGGAGTTTTATGGTATCAAGGTGGAGGAGTGTTGAATAGTGGGTCAGTGAATTTTTCTTTCATTTATGAATATAACATAGGTAAAAGAATTTCTCTATCCTCTGAACCAACATACATTTTGACTATATTGCAATTTGAACCTGATGTTGAGTATGGTTACGATGGAATAACTTCGGGGTGGTCAGGTAATTACTACATAAACCAATTAAATATTCCTGTAATATGTAACTTCAAATTTCCGCTAAAAGAAACTACATCCAATTTTATGCTCGGAATAGGAGCTTCTGCATTGTTCAATTTAGGAAATACAGAAGCTATTTATGAGTCAGGTTTTGGCTATATTGATGACAATGGCAACCTAATTGAATTGGGTACTGACCAATATAGATTGAAGTCAGATGTAATAACTCCTTATGCCATTTTAAGAGCTGGCTATGAAATAAATTCAAAACATAAAGTTCAAATAATGTTTCAATATAGCTTTGGAATACTAAAAAGCAATTGGTACAACTTTCGTTCAAATTATGAAGGTATAGACTATGAATCCAATTTTAAAAAATTTAGAGTAAGTAGATTTGATGTTGATTTACGCTTTTTCATTTAGTTCTATCCTTTCTAATTTAATAAAAAAGAGTTTGTCCGTTATGAGCAAACTCTTTTTCGTTTGGAACAATGGTAGTTGTTTTTGATATGAGAAAAGCCCGATGATGATTGATATTGTCGGGCTGTTTTTTTGTTTTGCTCACAACAAAGATAGCTAAAATCCGATAAAATTGTGTAACTTTGCAATTCGTAATAGTAAATAAAAACAAAAAGAACAATGGAAGTAAAACCAACCGCAACCTATAAAATGGTTAAGAGCGAGGACTTAAATCATCACGGCACCCTCTTTGCAGGTAGATGTTCTGAATGGTTCGTTGAAGCCTCATTTATTTGTGCAGCAGTAACATTAGACCCTCATCATATCGTCTGTTTGAAGGTTCATGGGTTAGAATTCTTACATCCCTCAAGGCTTGGTGCTATTTTGGCTTTTAAGTCGCAGATTGTGCATGCAGGAACGAAGTCTTTGACAGTTTATACCTCTGTTTATGAAAGACAATCACCTGAAATGGCATTGCTTGATGGCTTTGTAACCTTCTGCTATGTTGATGCTGAGGGAAAGGCTACCGCTCATGGCTTGGTGATTGAGTTAAAGACCGAGCAAGAAAAAGCCCTTAATCAACAAGCAGTAGCTCTACTGAAGCGATAAAGAGTCATTAAATAGGCTATTGCTTTTAATTGGCAAACAAAAATAAAGAAGCCCGATGATTAAATCTCATCGGGCTTCTTTTATGAGTGATTACACTATTGCTTTGCCTTAGTCTCTTTACGCAGTCTTTTGTCTCCAAAAAAGTACATACAAACTCCAAAAAATATTCCGCCAAAAAATTTCCACAGAACCTCTGTTGATACAGGCGACCAATAGTTAAAGCACAGCCAATCTACCACCCAGCTCACAAGCACGAACACTACAGCAAGTTTAAGTATATAAACGACTGGGTATTTTATTGTAATCTTTTTCTCTATTTTCATTTCGTTTCGTTTTTGTGCTGCAAAAGTACAAATATTTTTTTGAACAGTCGCACCAAAGCCCTTAGCCAAAGGTAGGCAAGTAAGGGAAAGACAATCACAACCAACTCATTATACTGCCAAGCCGCTGCAAAATCCAAGTGCAAGACTGAAAGAACGGCACGAGTTATGCCACAACCCCAGCATTTGACCCCAAAAATATTCTGAAACAAACAAACCGAATGCTGTTCATTTAACCAATCTACGTCAATTAAATAAAGTAAAAAAGGAGCAAGCAAAAGAACAAAACAGGCTATCTTTTGCCAAGACTTATGTGTCATTGGGGCAGAGCAATTAAAGATTTTAATGCAATGCTTCGCAGCAGTGATTAAAAGAAGCTAAGAAGTTGCAAAAACTTATTAAAGTTGTACTTTCTCGTTCTCTCTCTTGCCGTGCATACATCTACCAACCACCATATTCCACAGCCGTAACAGGTGATTATTTTCAATACGCCAAGCCCTATGTCGTCTAACCAAAACCGCTCCCAGCCCAAAAAGATTGCTATGATGAGAATAATGGTCGGTTTTTCAAACGTTGTGCCCTGCAAGATGAAGAACTTGTCATCGGGCAACTTCTCTAACTTCTCCTTAACCTGCATTAGGTCGTGAGGATTAAAGTTTTCGGCATTCATAGCCAGCCAAAGGTTGATTTTTTCGCTATCCATAACGTTTATTTTTTATGATTTTAACGGTTGCAAATATACAAAAAAATTCATAAAACGCTATAAAGAAGAATTTTTATTACTTTTGCCGTCAATTATGGCTAAGACTAAGAAAGAAAGTAACACAATAAGTTTTAAGGATATTTGCAAGCAGATTGACAAAAAAGAGCTTGCTCCGATTTATCTTTTAACAGGGGCAGAGCCTTATTACATTGACAAACTCTGTGAGCAGTTTGAGAACGTGCTAACCGAAGAAGAAAAAGATTTTAACTTCAATATCGTTTATGGAAAGGACATGGACGTGGAGCAGGTTATCGCTACAGCAAAGCAATATCCTATGTTTTCCGAGCGGAGAGTCGTCATAATAAAGGAGGCTCAAATAGCAGACAAACGAATGTTGGAAAAGGCAGAACCATATTTCCGTTTTCCAAGCCCGCAGACAACATTAGTCATCTGCAACAAAAGCGATAGTTTCGCCGCAGGGCTAAAAAAGCTAATAGCAACAAATGGCGTAGTCTTTGAATCCTCATCACTTTACGACAACCAAGTACCTAAGTGGATAGACGATTATCTCAAGGAGCAGAATCTGGGTTCTGAGGCAGGAGTGTCGCAGATGATAGCCGACTTTCTTGGCAACAATTTACAGAAAATAACAAACGAAATATCCAAACTTGCTCTAAATTTGAAGCAACCTTTCATTGGCATTGCCGATGTCAAGGCTCATATCGGCGAAAGCAAAGATTATAACGTCTTTGAGTTACAAGAAGCGTTAGCAAAGCGGGATGTAACGAAGGCAAACAGAATTGTAGCTCATTTTTATGCCAATCCGAAGGACAATCCCTTTCAAATGGTGTTGCCGATATTGTTTTCATACTTCGTAAAAGTCATAAAAGTAGCACAATTAACCGATAAATCCAACGCTTCGGTAGCAAGAGCAATAGGCATCAATCCATACCGTACAGCACCTTACCTTTCCGCCGCAAGCAATTACCCTCTCGGCAAACTATTCTTAATAATTGAGATGTTTAGAGAGTATGATATGAGAAGCAAAGGCGTTAATAACTCGCCAATGGCAACGGACGGCGATTTGTTAAAGGAGTTGGTTTTCCGCATACTTTATTAGAAAGCAACAAAAGCAAGGACTGGTATATTAAAACGATATATTAACAAAACAAAAGGCTGTTTCATCTTACCGAAACAGCCTTTTTAATTAACTATAATCCTGTAATATCAGTATGGTACGCCTTAATCTTCCAAGAAAAAGACGATTGTACTTACCACTCTCGCCTTTTGAAGATATGGTTCTTCGGGAGTGGTGCTTGCGTTGTCCTCATCGTAATAGTATCTGCCTGCAATGGTAATTTGTCCCTGCGAAGCAGTCTTTATTTTTCCTAATTTAGACTGAGAATCCTTTGCAAACTGCTCACCAGCCAAACGAGCATTCTTTGTACTCTCTGCTATAAGTTCAGGCTTGATTGTATTGAGTTCCGGAAACTTGTAATCGTAACTTACATCACTTGAAAGGTCTTTGTTTATCAAGTCAATGTCTATTGCCTTACTTGCTCCCAATGCCTTTTCTACATCTTTTATCGTAATGGTTATCACCTTTGAAGCACGATAGCGGTCTTTTTTTATCTGTATTCGCTTACCTTCTTGCCACTGGTAGTCATAGTAAGACTTTGAATCGTACATTGACAAGTCTTCAACCTTGAAATCATTGTAACCTTTCTCCTTTAAGTAGGTGGTAAGTGTCTCAATACGTTTGTCAATCTTCTCAATAAGTTCCTTAGGCAGGTCTCCGCCGAACGAAGTTGAGATAGTAACTTTGGCTTCTGTTGCCTTGATGTTCTTTTCCGCTAATCCCTTGACGGTAACCACTCTTTCCTTGTTGGAAAAACTCTGCAAGCCCTTGTTGATGTAGCATCCAAGGACGACCAAGCCCACACATACGAGCAAGCCCGCTACGATTATCTGTACTTTTTTCATCTTTTGTTATTGTATTATGTTGTTTTAATCTACTATTTCAGTCTTTCAGCCAGTTATTAAGACGTTTTGGCTCACCATTTCGCCCTGATAAACTGCTGCAAAGGTAGAAAAAAAGATTGAAACGACAAGGAAATTTTCTAAGATGCCACCTTAATTTTCTAAAGCGGCGTTTCGTGACGCTAAAGTGGCGTTTCAGCGTCACGAAACGCCGCTTTAGGAAAATTAAGCAGAGTTTGGTTTTGACGAAAGCACAAAGAATAAAAATTAAATGAGGCACTTTTATTGTCAATGTTAAAAAAACTGTAACTTTGCAACCGATAAAACAAGGGAAAATATCCCTGTAAATTGATTGTCTTGAATCTGAAATAATGAAAACCATGAAAAGATTTTTTATATTGCTATGCTTTTGCAATGTGATGTTGTTGAATGCACAAAATCATAAGGTAGATTCTCTTATAAAGTATTATAATTTATCTACTAATTATCCAGATAGTTCTACCTATAAAGAAAGTTTTTATAATGCTTTCCCTAATGATTTTAATACCTTTATTGATGTTTACGGATATAAAGAATTTATAAATGATAAAGGAGAATGGGACGATAGTTTATCTTTATTATACGATGTTTCTACTGAACATATAAACTTGTTCTTTTCTTTGTATGATTTAATAGATAAAAGTAAATTCTATAAAAAGTTAATAAATATATCTCTAAATGGATATTGGGAGGCAGACGGAGTTAATGTTTTTCAAGGTTACTTGAATAAGTTTTTTATGACAAATATAGAAGGATTTTTAACAGAATTAGAAACTTATGATGATTATGACATAAAAAGTTTTTGGCATTTCTTTTTTGCGGCTCTTTATTATGACCATCCCTATTGGGTGAAATTTCATCAAGAAGTATATGATAAAATTAAGCCTTTTAATACCTATCGTCTTTTAGATTTAATGGAAGAACAATATCAAAAAGATTATAAAATAAACGTTGAAGAGCAAAATAAGTAATGTGTCAGATTGAGTGTTATATTATCATCAATGAAAATTCATAACAAACAAAAGAAGAAGATAGAGCAATTACTCTATCTTCTTCTTTTGTCCATAAATTATGCCACTACGGCTTAAAGGCTAATCTAAAGTGTCGTGAAGGCAAGCAACGAGATTTATGTCTTTTTCTCCTTTGCTGTTAATGCTTGCAACGGTTTGGGTTTTGGATATATAATCTGAGTTATCTTCTTCGGCAGTGGTAATTTCTAAAATTTTGTTAATTTCTTCTGGTGTCATTTTGAAGTACTCTCCTGAGTCCAGAAGCTTTTGCGTTGCTTTTACCCGCCGTGCTATAAGTCTAAGACTTTCCATTTTTGCTTGCTCATTTACCTCAGGGTTACAATAGTCATAAACAAAGCCTTCGTTGCTCGTATCTTCAGTAACTGCTGTGCCAACAGTATCATCACTTGTCTTAAGTTGAAGAACATCATTGTTGGCGTCATCATCACTGATCACTCCGCTATTATTGATGTTATTGTAGTCGTTGTCAAAGATGTTTTCTTGGTTAGTAATATCCCCGCCTGTATTACTATCCGTGTCGGTAATAGGAGGATTTATGGGAGGCATAGGTTTTGCTTCTATATCTTCTACGCTTGTTACACTGAAACCTGCTACCACTATTGCAACCTTTATGTTGTCTCCTAAGGAAGTATCTTTGGTATCTCTACTTGATATTATGGCAACATTAGTGTTAGTCATAGTGTTTCTTATATAGTTCATTATGAAGTTTATTTCGGACATTTTCTGTGGTGCGTCAGGCGATGAAGAGATGGAAACCAATACGCTTTTTGCATCTGTATAGTTTCTGTCATTAAGCAATTCGGAAGACGTAGCAATGAGGATAGCTTGCTCTGCTCTATTTTCGCCATTTGCAACGCCAATACCCATTAAGGCAACACCCGACTTCTTTAACACTTTCTTTACATCATTGAAGTCGGAACGTATCTTAGATTTAGCAATCATCATATTGTATATACATTTCACTGCCGTTACCAAAATGTCATCAACCATTGCCAAAGCATCATCTTCACTTAACTCTTCATAATTGCTCAATTTGTTGTTGTCAATCACAACCGTTGCGTCTGCTATTGCTTGAAGTTTCTTAATACCTTCTTCTGCTCTTTCTTTAGCCTTAGGTCCTTCAAATTCTGGGGGAGATGTTACGATAGCAACAATCAATATTTCTTCTCCTATTTCTTTTTCTATCTCTCTTGTTATTTCGGCTATAGCAGGAGCAGCACCCGTTCCTGTCCCTTTTCCAAAGCCAGCGGTAATAAAAAGCATTCTCACGTTATCACCAATAGCTTTTTTGATTTGCTCTTTCTGTTCCTCTGCCGCTGTTCTTGCCACATTTGGGTCTGTTCCTGCTCCAAGACCACTGCTACCTAATTGAATTTTATTTTCAATAGGGCTTAACTCAAGGTGTGTGGCATCGGTATCACAAACTATGAAATCCACTTGTGAAGCGTCTATTTCGTACAGATGTGTTGCCGTGTTCGTGCCACAACAGCCTACACCAATGACTTTAATATATGATGACTGGAGCTTTGGAGCTACTAAATTTAGATAATTATCCATAATATCCTTTGTTATTATTTGGGTTACAAAATTATTACTATACTTAATGCAAATTATTACTAATCAATTAAAGTTTTCAACAGATGATTGTTTATAACTTTAATACATATCTTGTGAAGAATCATCTTCGCCAAAAGGGTTGAAAGATTTAAACCAACCTCGTACCTTTTCGCCAAAAGACTTCTTCTGCTCTTCTTCTTTTTGCAATCTTATTATTTCTTCTTCTGTGAGTGCTGGCTCTTCGTCCGGTTTTGAATCTTCTACTATTGGTTCTATAGGTGGTTTTATTCTCTGTTCTTCTTCCTCCTGCTTAAAGGCTGCAATGACAAGACCTAAACCTGTTGCATAGATTGGTTGTTTTAGTTCTGCAGGCAAGTTCTCAAAATACTCCTCATCAATAGAATCTATATCGGTTACCAAGTCTGGAATATGGTACTCCGACAGCTGTTTGATATGCCGTATCAGTGATCCACCACCTGTGAGGATTATTGCCTGCAACTGCCCTATATAGTTGTTCTTATTCAACTCTTCTTTTATAAGCCCAAGTATCAGTTCTACTTGGGCTTTGATTGTGTTTGCCAAAGTCCGGTGGTTAATCTCCTTTGGGTTGCCTCCTTTGAACCTTGGCACAGCGATAAATGAATCCGGGTTTTTTATAGCCTCAGGTAAGCATGTTCCATACTTTATTTTTATGTTTTCAGCACTGCGTTTTGGGATGTTATACATAATTTCTATGGCATAAGTAATCTGATTGCCGGCGAAAGGAACACTATGAATGTGTCTCATAAACCCTTGTTTGAAGATTGCAATATCAGTAGTACCTCCTCCAATATCCACTAAGCATACTCCAACTCGTTTATCGTCTTCGCAAAGCACTGACTCGGCAGAAGCCAACGACTGCAAGATAAGCCCCTTGAGAGCATAACCTGCCTCACTTACACTTTTGATAATCTTTTTGATACAATCTTTACGACCTATGATGATGCTAAATGTTCCCTCCAACTGATGACCTATTCTGCCAACAGGGTCTAAACATTTTTCCCTATCAACGGCATAAGATTGGTCCATAATATCTATTATCTCCATTCCATCTTCTATATGAGTATGCTTCTGGGCGTCGTGCAGATTAAAGACTTCTTCTATTGTTATCAGGTCGTCCGGGTCTTGCCTTGTTGCAGTTCCTTGCACAGCTCTGCTCTGAATATGATGACCCGCTACACCTACATACACTTGCTTAACCTCAACACCCGCCATTTGCTCTGCTTGTTTGACGGCTACCCGTATTGATTGTGCCGCCTGTCCGGGATTAACCACCAATCCCATGTCAACACCTATAGACTCCGTTGCACCATTTCCTATTATTTCTATCTTACCACTTTCTTTCTTTTTGCCAATAAAGACCTTTATGGCAGTCGTTCCAATGTCTAAACCTACAATAAATTCACTCATATTATCTACTCTTTATGTTATTTGTATTAAATTAAAATTTGCTTTACTAAAATGAAAGTTTTTGTCTGCAATCTGAGAGTTTCTGTCTGCAATCAGAAAGTTTCTGTCTGCAATCGGAAAGTTTGAGTCTGCAGTCAGAAAGTTTGAGTCTGCAGTCAGAAAGTTTAAGTCTATCATCTGAAAGGTTTTCATTATCTACTTCTTTTTTACATTTATTACCTGATTGTCAAAACTTAAATTTATTATCTCCGACTGCTCCCACTGCTGTGCCGACACTTCTCCCTCAGTATAGAAAGTTACTAATCGCCTTAGTTTATTATCAATATTGTCAAAAGAACCAAGCCTAATTATATAATCACCTTCTATAGGCTGCATATCAAGGGTATCTTTATTGACGTAGATTTGTCCTATCTGACCTCCAAGTAAGTTGTCGTGATAAATCTTATGAGCCAGAGAGTATATATTTGAAAGCAAAGGGTTGTTGGTAGTATCTTTTGTTGTCTTGGCTATTAAAATGTTACCGCTAATTACAATAACGTTTGCCGCCACTGAAGCCATCTGTTGCATAAGCAGAGCGTCATCAGTTAAGTATAGTTGCTTGTTGTCCATGCATACAATTTTAGCGATAGGGAGGCTTTGCTTTATCTTGATGTCTAACTTGCCCAATATGCCCAAATAGACGTCAGATGTCATAACAAAGTTCATAGTGTTTAAGTATTGCTCTATGTCTTTGGTATGAATATTCTTACGCTTGACACCTTTGAACTTGCCAAAGTGAGCTACCAATGCCTGTTCCACGTCATTAGCCTGCAACATCTTGTCTTCACTCATATAGGTTATGTCAATCACTACTTTATTAACAAGAAGATTCTTTGAAGCTATGTTTGCTCCAACAACAATGGCAACAAAGCAAACTATAATCAATATGACTCTTATGGTTTTCTTTTTCATTCTCTAATACTAATTTTTAAGTATATCTTCTATCGGTTTTACTAATTTGTCAATATCACCTGCTCCAAGTGTAAGTAAGATTTGTGGTTGCAAGGCTGGTATCAGTTCCAACAACTGTTGTTTAGATACATAATACTTGTCCATTTTGTTTATCTTGTGAAACAGAAGTCCAGAGGTAACCCCTGCTATCGGTTCTTCTCTTGCAGGATATATATCAAGTAAAATAACTTCGTCCAACAACTCCAATGCTTCCACAAACTCATTTTGCAGATCTCTTGTACGACTAAAGAGATGTGGCTGGAAGATACCCGTTAGTCTTTTGTCAGGGTATAGATGTCTGATAGAGTTTATGGTTGTTCTTATCTCCTCAGGGTGATGTGCATAGTCGTCAATGTAAATAGTATCTTCGGTTTTAAGCCTCACGTCAAATCTACGTTTCATTCCGCTAAAAGATGCCATCGCCTTGCGTAGCTCTTCTTCTGTTACTCCGCATTTTAAGGCTACAGCCATAGCCACAACAGCATTCTCTATATTGTGCAAACCAGGATACGACAAACACATATCAAAATACACTTTCTGCGGGGTATGATAATCAAAGTAATAGCTTCCATTATACACACGTATATTCCATACGTAATAGTTAGCTTCTATGTTATTAAGGGAATAGGTTTCTATGTTGCAGTTGATAGCCATAAGTTCGGACTCAAGCCCTGATTTTAGAAAGAGGCAGCCTTCGTCATTGGTCTTTGCGGCAAATTCCTTAAAAGCTTTTATTAAATTGTCTCTTGTCCCGTATATATCAAGATGATCTTCGTCTGTAGCTGTTATGATAGAGTAATAAGGATTGAGCTGTAAAAAAGAGCGATCGTACTCATCGGCTTCAGTAACCAAATAATCTTTTTTAGTCTTATCTATTATGCAATTAGTGTCTAAATTTTTGGATATGCCACCGAGTAATGCATTACAGCCTACATTTGAGTTGTGCAGTAAATAGGCAATCATTCCTGATATGGTAGTCTTTCCATGAGTACCTGCGACAGCTATCGTTTTATAATCTTTTGATATTTGTCCTAACGTTTCGGAGCGTTTATAAAGAGTAATGTTGTTGGCTCTTATGGCGTTCAGAATAAGATTGTCCTTTGGTATAGCTGGAGTGAAGACAGCAATTTCTATGTTTGCAGGCAAGTTAGCAGGATTGTCTTCGTAGATTATGGACATACCTTCTGCTTCAAGTTGCTTTGTTAAATCTGTTTTGGCATTATCATATCCATAAATAGCATATCCCAATTGCATATAGTAACGAGCAAGAGCACTCATTCCTATGCCACCTATGCCAATAAAATATATATTTTTGTTGCTTTCCATAGTCTATTTAAGATATTGTTCTATTTGCTCTACTATTTTTTTATCCGCATCTCTTACTGCAAAACTCGCAATATTTGTTTTTAATGTGCTACAGAGAACAGGGTTGTTTATCAAGTTTTTAAGAGTAGGTATAAGATTTGCTCTTGCTTCGCTATCCGCAACAAGTAAAGCTGCATCTTTTGTGGAAAGAGCCATGGCGTTTTTGGTTTGGTGGTCTTCTGCAACGTTTGGTGATGGAACTAGAATTACAGGCTTGCCAACGATAGCTAATTCAGATATTGCCAAAGCTCCTGCTCTTGAAATGATATAGTCTGCTTCTGCATAAGCCTTGTCCATTTCTTTTATAAATTCATATGCCTTTATATTATCTGTATTAAGTGATGAAGTTTGCTGCTTTGCCCTTTCATAATAGTATTTGCCTGTCTGCCATACTAAGTGCATATCATTTTTGACAAAGAAGTCTAAATTTCGGGCAATGCTTTCGTTGATTGTCAATGCTCCAAGGCTACCTCCAACAACCAAAATAGCTTTGCTATATTGTTTATTGCTATTTGCTTCACTGTTTGATATTGATTGGCGGACAGGATTTCCACACATCACTATTTTACCTTTTGGAAACCATTTGTCCATACCAGAATATGCAACACATATTCTATTTACACGTTTTGCTAATATCTTATTTGTAATACCTGGAAAAGAGTTCTGTTCTTGAATAATAGTAGGAATATGTAACGAAGAGGCAACGTATAAGGCGGCGGCAGAAGCGTACCCTCCTACACCTATAACTACATCGGGTTTAAACATTCTCAATATCCTTTTTGCCTTCAATAAACAGCCAATCAACTTAAATGGCAATGAGAAGTTTTTAAGCATATTTTGCCTATTGAAACCGCTGATGTTTAAGCCTTCAATTTTATAGCCTGCTTCGGGAACTTTCTGCATCTCCATTCTATCTCTCGCACCTATGAACATAATTTCACAATCCACATACTTTTCTTTTATAGCATTTGCTATTGCTATAGCTGGAAAAATATGTCCTCCTGTTCCTCCTCCACTTATTATTACTCTCATTACCATCTATTTTTGGTCCGTCCCTTCTTTCTCTTCATCGGTTGATTCATTTGGCTCTTCACTCGTTACATCGGTTTTATCTTGCAGGTCATCTTTATAAACATCATCTTTCTCTCCTGTGGCACTGATGTTAAGCACAACGCCAAGAGCAAAACAGGCAAACAACTGTGAGGTTCCTCCCTTGCTAATAAATGGTAAAGTCTGACCTGTTACTGGCATCAAGCCAACCGAAACTGAAATATGTATCAATGCCTGTATGACAAAAACAAGTCCAACCCCTAACGCCACCAACGCACCAAAAAGCCCCTTAGCTTTCTTTGCAATCGCAAAACAGCGATAGACTAACACCATATACAGCAGCAAAACTACAAAGCCCAGCAAGAAACCTCCCTCTTCCACAATTACCATAAACAAAAAGTCATCATGAGCCTGCTTCTGGTGGTTAGCCATTACTGAATTTCCAATACCTAAACCTAAGACTCCAGCATTACCTATGGCAACCTGTGTTACATGAGTTTGGTGTGTCCTATCTTTTACATCACCGTTCTCTGTTTCGTTATTGCCTTTAACTCTATTGATGACGGTTACAACTCTACCAAGAGGAGGTTTATTTCCAAGTTGGGGGAAGGCTGTTACCAATAAAACAACCACCGTTCCTGCCGCTGCAAGCAAAAGTAAAGTATTGATAAGATGCTTTATTTTTGCACCTGCGATAAATAATAATATGAAAGAAGTAGTGAATAATATAATAGCATTAGAAGCATTGGAAGCGAGAACAAATACACATACAACAGATATGGTTATGATTAGCTTTTTGAACACTGCATACGTCCTAATCTTATCATTGTTCAAGGTAAGCTGCATTGCCACGTACATAATAGTAACATATTTCACCATCTCCACCGGTTGAAAGCTAAAGCCCATAGGTAACCATATCCAACGTCCAGTTAATCTTACATCATCTTGCTGTAAAGTCTTAAGGCTATCATAATACATTCCAATAGCGAAGGCTACAATGACAAGCAAAACAGATAAAATCAGAGTAGGTTTGAGTAGTTTTGACAAAAGCGTATATCTAAAGTTTTGGAAGGTATATGCAACCACAAAGCCCGCAGCAATCATCAAGAAATGTTTAGCTAAAAGCGTAATTGGGTTAGCTGGTACTTGGTTGGAATAAACTAAATTTCCCATAGCACTGAATACCTCCACAATAGACAAAACACTCAACAGAATGAAGACAATCCAAATTACTTTGTCTCCCTTTAACTTTATATTGCTTGCACGTAGTTTCATATCTTGTTACAATTCATTTACAGCGTTTATAAATACTCTGGCGTTGGAAGTAATGTCTTCTGCACTGCCTATGGAAGGAGAGAAGACAACAGCATCTCCTTCTGCGGCATACATAAATGCAACCCTGACAGCCGAAGCTAAATTTGGAGCATCTATAATTGTTTTGACAGCATTTTGAAATATCCTTGCATTGTAAGTCTGCCCATAGTTGATGATTATCCGTACCCTATTGCTGACGGTATCAATAATAGAAGCAAGATTGTCCATTTCCGTATCAGAGTTCATTATCCATATAACAGGCAAACCTACATTTTCAATAGCAAACCAAGTCTTGTTGATATTGGTAGAAGCTGAGTCATCAATAAAATGCACCCCCCGTATGGTTGCAATTTCTACTAACTTATGTGTCGTTATGTAGTAGTTGTCAAACATTGAAGCCAAAGCCTTTTTACGTAACTCCGAAATCTGTGTAAAGCTCCTTGCAGCTAAGTTAGCTGTATTCACATTGTCATTATGTATTTTCAAAATATCTGTAATCATATCTGTATATATTCCTGTTTCTATGCGACTAATCTATTTTCAAATTCTATCTTTCCCATTTCAATCTATCTTAATTTCAATGTAATGATTGTTATCACTGCAAAGATTATACTAATTATCATAAACCGCTGAACAATCTTCGGCTCAGCGTAACCTTTCTTTTGGTAATGGTGATGTAGTGGCGACATAAGGAAGATACGTTTTCCTGTACCGGTACGGCGTTTGGTGTATTTGAAATACCCTACCTGCATAATGACGGATACATTTTCTGCAATGAAAACAATGCAAAGTACAGGCAGTAAAAATTCCTTTCTAATGAGAATGGCAAACACTGCAATGATACCTCCCAACGATAAAGAGCCAGTATCTCCCATAAAGATTTGAGCAGGATAAGTGTTATACCAAAGGAAGCCAGTTGTTGCCCCAACAAATGCCGCTATAAATATTGTTAGCTCACCACTATTGGGGATATACATTATATTAAGGTAATGAGCGAAGATTATGTTACCAGATACCCACGCCAGAACGGCTAATGTGCTACCGACAATGGCAGATGTGCCCGTTGCAAGCCCGTCTATTCCGTCAGTAAGGTTAGCTCCATTTGACATAGCGGTGATGATGAAGATGACAATGGGGATAAATATCAACCAAGCCCAATCCTTGTAGTTTTCGCCTGTCCATTTCACTAAGGCAGTGTAATCAAACTCGTGGTTCTTTATGAATGGTATTGTTGTCTTGGTGGAGCGTTTAGCTTGTTTGTGGAAGACTTCCTTTGCATGCTCATACTTTGTCGTGTTTTGCATATTGTTTTGCTGAACATACTGATCTACCTCCATTCTCTCTTTAATTGTTATCGCTGGATGAAAATATATCAAACCTCCAACCACAGCTCCCAATATTACCTGCCCAACTATTTTCATCTTACCTGAAAGCCCTCTCTTATCCTTCTTAAAGACTTTTATGTAGTCGTCAGCAAAGCCCAATAAGCCCAACCATATTGTTGTTACGAGCATAATGATTATGTATATGTTGAGAATCTTTGCAAATAAAAGTGTAGGTATTATTATTGAAGCAAGTATTATCAGACCTCCCATTGTAGGAGTTCCTTCTTTTTCTTTTTGTCCTTCCAAGCCAAGCTCTCTTACCGTTTCACCAACTTGTTTTTTTCTCAGATAGCTTATAATCCTTTTTCCATAGACTATAGATATAAGCAGTGAGCAGATAATAGCTAACGCTGCACGGAAAGATATATACTGAAAGACTCCCGTCAGTGGCACATCATATTCTCTATATAACCAATCAAACAAATAATACAACATATTCCATCTATATTTTATTTTTTAGCAAAACCGTGCAATCTCTTCAGCATCATCAAAATGCAGTTTAACCCTATTTATCTCTTGATAAGTCTCATGTCCCTTCCCAGCAACCAGAACTATGTCTCCTTTATTTGCCATTGTGCATGCTGTCTTTATAGCACTTCGGCGGTCGGCAATAGTAAGCACATTATCCTGTGTAGATAAGCCCGCTATCATATCGTCTATTATTGCCTCAGGGCTTTCATCACGCGGATTGTCGGAAGTTAGGATTAGAATGTCGCTTTCTCTCTGAGCAATGTTTGCCATTTCGGGGCGCTTAGTCTTATCTCTGTTTCCTCCGCAACCAACAACCGTGATAACCCTGACAGACTTATGCACAATATCTCTAATTGTGGATAGTACATTAGCTAAAGCGTCCGGTGTATGTGCATAATCCACTATAGCCTTCGCACCACTCTTCAATGTGTATGTGTTGAACCTTCCATTAGCACTTTCCAATAAACTCATAGCTATCAATATTTTTTCTTTGTCTATACCACACAACACAGCAGTTGCATATATCGCCAGCAGGTTTTGAGCATTGAACTTCCCAACAAGTCTTGTGCTGACCTCAACGTTGTCTATGTTAAGTAGCAAGCCATCAAAGGTATTTTCAATGATAGTTGCATGGAAGTCTGCAGCCTTTGCTAAGGCATAAGTGAAGCGTCTTGCTGCAGTGTTTTGCTGCATCACCAATCCGTGCTTATCGTCTGTATTAACAAGACTAAATGCCGTTGGTGGCAACATATCAAAGAACGCTTTTTTTGCATCAATGTATGCATCAAAGGTCTTATGGTAGTCCAAATGGTCATGTGTTATATTGCTAAAAATACCACCGAAGAATTGCAAACCAGCTATCCTGTTTTGAACAATAGAGTGTGATGATACCTCCATAAATACAAACAGGCAACCTTCATCTACCATTTGTGCTAAGAGATTATTTAACTCTATGGCGTCAGGTGTAGTGTGTGTAGAGGGAACTTCCCTTTCATTGATTTTATTGACTATCGTTGAAAGACACCCTACTTTGTAACCAAAAGAAAGGAAAAGATTATGTAGGAGGGTAACTGTTGTAGTCTTGCCATTAGTGCCTGTTATGCCTATTAGTTTAAGTTTTTCAGAAGGATTATCAAAATAGTTAGAAGCCATAATGCCCAAAGCAATATCACTATTCACTACCTTAATATATGTAACGCTTGGATTTAGACTTTGAGGCAAATCTTCGCAAACGACAACCGATGCTCCTTTTGCAATACTTTGCTCTATGAATTTATGACCATCAACCTCTGTTCCCTTCTGAGCCACAAACAAAGAGTTACTTTGCACCTTACGAGAATCAAAACAAATATCAGCAATATGTTTTTTGCTTCCGCCGATAATCATTTCTATCTCTACATTCCTTAATATATCTTGCAAATCTTTCATCATTTACTGCAGTTTAAGGTGAATAACTGTTGCCGCTTTAAGACTTGTGCCTTTGGCTATGGATTGTGATACAACTCTACCTTTTCCCTCTATCGTGGTTTTAAGTCCTAAATTGCCCAAGATATACATTGCTTCCTTTGCCGTTTTCCCTACTACGTAAGGAACAACGTTTTCCTTTTTGCTTTTTTCTATTATAGTTTGGCTAATTGCTTTCGTCTCTTTAAAGTTTAGATTTGTACTGGCTGGACTTGATTTGGTATTTGTCTTATCGGCAAAGGTCTCTTTTGTACCCATAACTCTGTCTGCTAAATCCTTGAAGACTGGACACGCTACTTCACCTGCGTGCTTCTTTGTTGCATAAATCACAACAATACACGAATACTTAGGTGCGTCAGCTGGAAAATAACCAACGAAAGATGACTGATTAAGTTTTGTCTTAATATCTTCAGCCGTCCCTGTTTTACCCGCAACGCCATAAGACGCACGAACGACTTTGGCAGTTCCTTCTTCAACAACTCGTTTTAACACATCTTGCAATTCAGTTATAGTTTCACTTTTGCAAATCTGCCATTTCAAAGTGTCGGGTTTAAGAGCTACTACCTCCCTTTTACCATCAACATTGCGGATTATATGAGAAACAAGCATAGGTTTAATCATAACACCATTGTTTGCAATAGCATTATAGAAGGTAAGCATTTGCAAAGGAGTACTCATTGATACATAGCCGTAACTTAATCGTAAAATATCATCAACGCTTGTAGCAACCTTTGGAATATAAGCTGTATGCTCCTGTGATACATAATGCTTGCCGCTTCTGTTGCTATAAATAAACTGATAATCTAACCGCAAAGTGGAATCAAACCAAAAATACTGCTTGAGGTCGCTAATAAACTGCATCCTCTTTTTAGGTTCTACATAGTTTTTATAAACCAAAGAGCTAATGCCAACATTAGAAGAATGTATCAGAGCTTCAGCAAGAGTATAAGCACCTTCTTTTGCTCCCCCGTCATCTTCTATGGGCTTTGCTGTGTTAGGAAACCATCTTTTACCCTTTGGAACGGTGTCGGTCATCTTTGCCAAGCCTTTGTCAAGAAGAATCATTGCCGAAAGGGTCTTAAACGTAGAGCCGGGTTGCATAAGGTGTGTCAAAGCTATGTTTTCTGTCTCTCTGAACTGACCTGAGGAATCAATCTTCAAATTGGATATTGCTCTTATGTATCCAGTATTTACGTCCATTAAAACAACACAACCCGATGTGGCATCATTCTGCCGTAAGCATTTTTCCAAAGAATAATCCGCCAACTCTTGCAAACTAACATCAATAGTAGTAATTATATCCGCCGGTTCGTCATTTGCCATTTTTTTGTCATACAATCCTTTTGCTATTTTTTGCGATGGGATGATGTATGATTTCCTTAAAATTGTTGAATCGTAGAATCCTGTTATCCCATCATAAAGACCAATGGCACTAACCCACGTTCCTATTGTACGCCTTGCCATTTTATTCATATCCGAATAAGGATAGACTCTTTTATAATGCTCTTTCTTTGCCGTAATGCCTCCACTCCAATAATGCCTGAAAAGAGGAAAAGACTTCATCCTGTCATATTGAGAAATGCTAACATCTTTTGCTATCAGTGTTCCGCGATTTAGTTTCTTGCGATTTTTATTAAAATATTGTAGATATTCGGTTTTAGTCTTTTCAGGGAACAATTTGGCGAGGCTGTCACACAATCCGTTTAGTTCCTTTTTGAAAAGGAACACCTTACTTTGTTTATCTTTCTTTTTGCTTATTGTTATAGTATCAGGGATATTCATTTCCCCTTCTGCATTCTTGCCTAAATCAATGTAAATATCATATCGTAACACATCAGTAGCAAATAACAGGGTATCCTTACTCTCAGATTCTATGGAGTAGATATTACCTCGCTTTTCCGGTACTTGAACATCTCTCATATAGTCAGCCTTGTATTCAGCCGTATATTTGTCGTGAAGAGGTATTTGAACGTAAAGAATCTTCCCAAGTATCACAATGCAAGGGAGAAACAATAGACCATATATCCAAGACCTTCTTCGCAATATGGTTTTCTTACTTTCCATCGTTTTCTCCTTTCATTTGAATTCGTTGTTTTATAGGTTCGGTTGCTATTTCTACGCCTTTAGCTTCTAATTTCTTGCTTACCTCAATCATCAAAGTTGTTCTCTGCCATATACTTCTTTGTTCGCTTGCTTTGTCTTGCAGTTTCTTTATTTGCTCTGTTGTATCACTAACTTCTTTTATGGTGCTTTCAGTTTTGTATCTTATGGCTATGTAAAAGATAAAGAAGAGAGCAAACAGCATAATGAGAGGCAAATTTTTCATAAATAACCTTGAGGTTAAGAATGTGCCATCAAACATATCTGCAATCTTTATTTTGCTTTTCTTTTTCATAACAACCTATATCTTCTGCCCTATTCTCAATTTTGCACTTCTTGCTCTGGGGTTTTGCTCCACCTCCTGCTCACTTGCTGTCATTGGTTTGCGAGTTATGACTTCAAAGGTGGATAGCTTATTTCCAAAGAAGTCTTTATGCTCAATACCTTCAAAATTACCGCTACGAAGAAAGTTCTTCATCAGTCTGTCTTCCAATGAATGATATGAGAGAACTGCCAATCTCCCTCCGCTTGTCAAGCACTCCAAAGCCTGACTTAACATACTGCGAAGGCTCTCTAGCTCATTATTAACTTCTATTCGCAAAGCCTGAAAGACCAAAGCATAAAACTTATTCTCACTTTGGACAGGAGTTAATTTGCTTATCGCCGCCTTCAAGTCAAATGTCGTCTCAATCGGTTTTACATCCCTTTGTCTGATGATTGTTATTGCTATCTGACGAGCATTTTTTAACTCACCATAATTGCGAAATATCCTAATCAAATCCTCTTCTGCATACTCATTGACAACGTTTTTTGCCGACAACTCTTGATTGGTGTCCATTCTTAAATCCAATGAGCCATCAAAACGTGTAGAAAAACCTCGCGAAGGCTCATCTATCTGATGTGAAGACACACCTAAATCTGCCAAAATGCCGTCTATACCGAACTCTCTATACAAACGAAGATTGTCTTTCAGGTTTGCATAATTGTCTTCTATAAATGTAAAACGGCTATCGTTTATAATGTTCTGCTTGCTGTTGGAATCGCGGTCGAAGGCATAAAGTCTGCCCTTTTCATTAAGGCGTTCCAAGATAGCCTTTGAATGACCTCCCCCACCGAAAGTAACATCAACATACACGCCATCGGGCTTTATATTCAAGCCTTCAACGCATTGCTGCAACATAACGGGTATGTGGTAAGTCGTCTCCATTTATCAATTTGATGTCTGTTGGTTTCCTATTACTTTTTTTGACAATTCAGCACGCAATTCTTTAAGACTCTTTTCGCTCTTCTTCCTTTGCTCACGCTTCTGTTCGTAATCCTGTTTGATACGTATTTCAAAACGATTGCCCGCTCCACGTATCACAATATCATTTTCAATCTTCAATTCCTCACTAAATCGTTTTGGCAATGGCAGGCGGTCTCCTTCGTCAAGTTTTATAACATCTACATCGGTCAAAGCATCAAATAATGCTTCCTCTGCATCGTTTCCGTTCCTGTCAATATGTTCCAAAATCCAGTTCATTTCATCTTGAAATCCATTGTAGGAGAACATTTCAAGGCATTGGTCATCTAACTTTTTACGAATAGCAAAAGAGCGATTGGTTGATAAGTCCAGCTGCTCCAAAAACTTTTTGGGCATCTTGAACCTACCATTCACATCCACTTTACAACAATCGTTACCAATTAAATGACTCATTTTTATACTTTTTTCGAGGCTACAAAATTACTAATTTTTTTCTAAATAAACCTTTTTTATACTTTTTTTTTCTTTTTTCTGCTTTTAATATGCTTTTCTCTTACGAGGGACTTTCCAAAAAGTTACACTAAAATCAATATTTTTTTTCTCAATTCGCTAAATTTTTTTCTTATCGCCTGAATATCAAGACCAAATTTGGCAAAAAAAAGTTTCAATTTGGCAATGTAGCGTTTCATTTTTCCCAACCGCCGTAATAACTTAACCATTCACCATTTTAATTTAACGAAACGCCACCTTAAATTCGGTAGGTATATACCAAAAATTCGGTAGGTATATACCAAACGCTCATTTGCTATATACCAAATTTTCGTTTGGTATATACCTACCGAATTTTTGGTATATACCTACCAGATT
>JAISLH010000131.1 GCA_031260565.1 Bacteroidales bacterium | reverse complement strand
TTAAGTGATTATCATCTCTTGCATTTCGGCAAATTTAACACGAGTGGAAAGATAACTCGCGGCTTGCCAAAAGGTGCTCACGGTGTGGAGATTAAGCGGCTCATTTCACACGACCCATTTTTTGTTATGCCTGAAATTAAGGCGATGGAAACACTGGGTCTTGCATCAAAAAGTCCTAAGAAAGTTGATTACAGAAGCAGGGAAATGGTGGGTGCAAGAGCCTATTATGTAGTGCGGTATTTCAATGACAGAGGGGAATATAGTGCTTGGTCTCAGGTGAAATCGGCGATTGTAAATTAAAGGAAAAATGATAATAGTTATTTGCATAGTATTTTTGCTTTTGGGTTGCCTGTCAATAATGTTGATTGGCAAGGCGTTTTGCTATGCAAGGTGTCTAACAAATAAGATAAGTTACAGGTATTGGAAACAAAATTTAATGATATTTTTGTTTCAATACCGCTATCCTTGAGTGCTGATTTCTATAGTGTTTGACATAAGTAAAGCATTATAGCGGCTTGTATAAGGAAAAAATTTGCGTTCCTTTTGTGACGAAACTACGATTTATTTGCTACCTTTGCGGCGTCAAATAAATAGACAAAGTAACTTTCTGCCCACGAAGAAAGTTTGAAATAAAAAAGGGTGTGGGTTTTAGTTTTTTTACATCAAAAATACATAGAAGAGATGAAAAAATTATTTTTAGCTATTGCATTATCAGTAATAGCAATCACGGGAGTGATAAGTTTTGTCGCTTGTAGTGACGATGAAAAAGAAGTAACAGTAAAGCCATCAGCAAAATTATTTATGGAGGGAATCGCAATACCCGATGGAACTTATATTGGAAAGTTAGGTAATATTGTTATTGAAAATACATATCAAGAGAATTTTCTAATAAAGCGAGTGGTAGATGGGGAAGTGATAGATATACAACTTGCTCCTGACCACAGCAAAGCTTTTGCTTATGAAGAAGATGCTCTATCTTGTGTTGGAAGGTTAGATGCAAATGGCTGGCCTTGCATTACTAGTTATAGCTTAACATCAGACTGGGGGACAGTTTGGGTGGTAGAATGGGGCAACGTTGACGCAAACGGAGATTGTTGGTATTATAAATATTATACAAAATGAAAAAGATTGTAATTCTATTATTAATTAGTCTATCACTTAATGCCTATTCAATTGAGAGTAGCGATGCTACACTTTCAGTGCAAAATAAAACGATGTACGTAAATAAAGAAAAAGTAAAAACCACTAAAGATGCTGAGGGATACGCAGATGCTCTGAGGATTATAGATGAAATGAAAGGAGATGGTTGGTCTTATGATGGGTTGTGTAAAAATAAAGACGGCTCTTTTACTCTGTTCTTTAGTAAAGATGGAAAAAAGAGCTTAACTACTCCTACTATTATTGACATAGATGGAGCAATTGCTATCCCTGATGGAACATATATCGGGAGCTTGGGAAAGACTACTTTTGAAAACACTTACAAAGATAACAAATTGGTAAAGCGAGTTGTTAATGGTAAGGAAGTAGATTTACAAACGTGGAAATAGTGGCAGATTATTGATTGCAACTATTATTGATAGGGCTTGCTTAATAAACTGAGCAGGCTCTTTTTGTATATAGTAGTTTTGCGAGAGAGAAGCCCGATAATGATTGATATTGTCGGGCTTTTTTGTTATCGGCTCATCTTTTCCCTTTTGAGGATGTAGGGAATGAGGATTTGGTCAAAATTGGAGGATAATTTGTTGGAGGAAGACTCGGCAGCTATATTGCTGATAGAGGCGGTTACAAAGTCTATTTCGGATTTTTCGCAGGCTTGCCTTATGGCATTGAGTCTTGCCTTTGTTGCTTGGGCGTAACTCTCTTTTACTTCGGAAGGACGCAGCTTTATCTGCTCATTGGTTTCCAAGTCAATGAATTTGAAAGGTCGCTCAGGGTAATCAAAATTCACTTCCTGCTTTTGGTCAAAGATATGAAAGAGAATAACCTCGTGTTTGCTGTGTCTCAAATGCCGCAGGCTGTCAATCAGAGCCTCATCACTCTGCAAGGACGAAAACAGGTCGGTGAAGACCACTACCAATGAGCGTCTGTGTATTTTTTCTGCCAAAAGATGTAGAATATCGTCTATTTTTGTCTGCTTATGCTGAGGTGGTTGTTTGCGAAGGGTCTGCTCTAAAAGCTGAAAGAGATATTGACGATGAGCAAAGCCCGATTTGGTATCGGTACTCATTTCTATTGTATCGGAGACAAAGTTAAGTCCAAATGCATCACGCTGTTTATACAATAAGGAAATCAAAACACCCGCTGCATAAATGGCAAATGTTATTTTATTGGGCTTGTCTAACGAAGGCTGACTATGAAAGGGAAAGAACATTGACGAAGAACAATCTATCACCAACTGGCAACGAAGATTGGTCTCCTCCTCATACTTTTTGACAAACAATTTATCAGTCCTTCCGTAGAGTTTCCAATCAATATGCCGCGTTGATTCCCCCTGATTATACAGCCGATGTTCCGCAAACTCCACTGAAAAACCATGAAAGGGCGATTTGTGAAGACCTGTGATGAAGCCTTCAACAACTTTGTTGGCGATAAACTCTATGGAAGAATAGTCAAACATTATATATGCGGAGGCATTACCTGTAACGCCTCCGCCACATTAAAGATACTTTTCTATCGTCTCAACGAAGGTCTTCTTTGGTTGAACGCCTACAAGTTTATCTACAATCTGACCATCAACAATAAAAATAACAGTCGGAATGTTCCTTACCCCAAAGCGTCCAGTAATCTCATTATTGTCATCAACATCAACCTTACCTATCGTAACCTTACCTTCATATTCTGTTGCCAGTTCTTCAATAATAGGAGCTATCTGACGACAAGGACCACACCATTGTGCCCAAAAATCCAAGACAACTAACTTTGATTGTGCTACAACGTTGTCAAATGTAGCGTCTGTAACTGCTAAAGCCATATTCTTTGTTTGTTTTGATTAAAATTTACTTATTATTTACGTAGTGCAAAAGTACTAAATTTAATTGAATTACCAATCCAACACCAAAGCAACTAAGGACAACCACATAAAATTTTACTATTTTTGCCATCTAATTTGAAACAAATGAGTTAGTTTTTGTGTCTTAATAACAGATTTATGACAAGTGAAGATAGCGAGATAATTGAAGGTTGTAAAAAACAAAAGCCTATGAGCCAGAAAGCATTATACGAAAAATATTCGGCGAAGATGTTTGCTGTCTGTTTGAGATATTCCCGCAACAAAGCAGATGCGGAAGACATTTTTCAGGACGCTTTTATCAAGGTTTTTAACGTTATAAAGCAGTTCAACTTTGTTGGTTCGTTTGAAGGGTGGCTAAGGCGTATTTTCGTCAATTATGCTTTGAATTATTACCGTTCTGGCAAGAAATATCTGAACATTGATGACGATGAAACGATTGGCTCTGAAACGGCTGTAGTATGGGCTCGCTTTACTCGCGAAGAGATACTTAGTGCCGTCAATGCTCTTCCAGACAACCAGCGTCTTGTTTTCAATCTTGTAGAAATTGAAGGCTTTTCTTACGATGAGGTTTCTGTTCAAATGGAAATACCAAATGCCACTGCAAGGGTACTAAACTTCAGGGCAAAAGCATTGTTAAAGAAAGCATTATTAGATAAAGAAAATTTTAACTTATGAAAAATACAGATAAAAACTACGATTATTTCAGGCAAATGTTGCAGGACTATGAGCAAAACCCAAATACACAACTTTGGGACAGCATAAACAAGCGTCTTGCGGCTAAAAGGCTACGGTATAAGACTATTTTCGTCAGTGCTATCCTGCTTGTCGTTGCTGCGACTGCGGTTTTTGTAGTGCTTTACCCGAAAACTATGCCAGCAAAGCAAGAGAATAATGCAGTTAAAACAAACAAAGAAGCAACCCAACCTACCGTTGCCCTGAACTATACTACTACATCAACACCTCAAAAGACTAAAGAAAGTACATCAACTGCTCAATCCATTGTGCCAACATCAATAAACACCGAATTTAAGATTGATGCCGACAACATATTTACCAACAATATCACAACCAACAGCCTTTTCAATAATACCAAACCCAATATTTTACAGACAGATTTTGAGACTAATATTGTAGCACAAAGGGCTGTTGCAACTACTGACGGCAATCCTGAAGCTGCAGCCTTACAACCAAAAGACACAACCAAAATTCCTCAACTTATGATACCCAATGCCTTTACTCCAACGGCAAGCTCTAACGCTGTTTTCAAGCCTGCCTACAAGGAATTGAAGTCTTATGAAATGCAAATTTTCAATCGCAAGGGTCAGTGTCTCTATCGCACTACGTCTATTGAGCAAGGCTGGAATGGAGAAGCCTCAGGCAAACTCTGCAAGGACGGTACGTATATCTATGTCATTACTTTTGAGACACCGGATGGCATTCAGTCGGTTCAAAAGGGAAGTTTTTTATTGTCTAAATAGGCAGCCGCAAATAAATGATATTGTAATACAGAGGCAAAGATGAAGAATGTAAAATTAGTACTATCCGTTGCTGTTGTGGCAATGATGTTTGGCTTGACTTCTTGCGGCAATTCTATGAAGAATGATGCCAAGAAGCTCATAGACCTTACAATGAAATGGGGCGAAACCTACAACAAACTAAACAACTGCTATGATTGTAGCAACGAGCAGTTAGTAAAACTCAAAGAAGAAGCTGAAGCCCGCAAGACAAAAGCAAGTGAATTTTTTAAAAAGTTAGAAGAGAAGTACAAAGACCCAAACAAATTTGAAGAGTTCCAGAAAATTTGGGAGCAAGAGTTAGAAAAAGTAAGGGAGACAGAGAAAGCAAAGGAAGATTCAGAAGATAAATAGGTGGCAATAACGCCTAAGAGAAAAGCCCGATGATTAAAATTCATCGGGCTTTTTGTTTTGAATAATAATATGTGAAGTATTAGAACCGCTCTTTGTGCATTAGTTTCGCTTGACCACTAATAGCAACCTTGCCGTCCCCGTCTTCCAATGTGCATTTGACAACTGCCCTGTGCTTCTCTTGATTGACTTCCATTACTTCAAACTTGGCAACATAGTCCCTCTCCACAAAAACAGGAGACAGAAACGCCATATCCTGGAACATATATATCGTGCCTTCGCCCGGAAACATAGTACCAAAGACCTTGCTAAAAACAGCTCCGGCAAAGAAACCATGAACGATAGGTTTGCCAAAGGGAGTCTTAGCTGCGTATTCTTGACTGATGTGGATAGGGTTGTTGTCGCCCGTAACGTCAGCAAATCTATTTACTTGCTCTTGTGTGTAACGTGTCTTGTGGCTATAAGTGTCGCCGACCTTTATTTTGTCCATAAACACCTACGCTTTCTTTACTATTACTGCCGTTCCCATACCACCACCGATACATAATGAAGCCAAACCATAGGCATTGTTTTCTCTCTTCATCTCATAAAGCAATGACACCAATATTCTACATCCCGATGCTCCAACAGGATGTCCGATAGCAATAGCACCACCATTTTTGTTGGTCTTTTCATTGAGCCATTCTCTTGTAACATTATGCTGTTCGCTTAGTTGTTTCTGCACCCCTAAGGCTTGTGCGGCGAAGGCTTCATTCAATTCCATAACCTCCATATCCTTTAACTGCAAGTCCGTCTTAGAAAGAGCGTTCTTCACTGCAGCAACAGGACCCAATCCCATTGTAGCAGGATCAACACCTCCTTGACCAACGGCAACAATTTCTACCATCGGTGTAAGCCCATATTCTTTCACCGCTTTCTCAGAGGCAATCATCACAAAGGCTGCTCCATCATTGATACCCGAAGCATTACCTGCCGTAACCGTTCCATCTTTTTTGAAGGCAGGTCTTAGTGTTGCGAGCTTCTCCAATGAAGTTGTGCGATTCACAAACTCATCTTCGGCAAAGGTTATCGTTGCTTTTTTGGTAACAATCTCCACAGGAACTATTTCCTCCTTGAATTTGCCGCCGTCAATGGCTGCAATGGCTCTCTGCTGAGAAGTTATAGATAATTTATCCTGTTCTTCCCTTGTTATGTTTAGTTTTTCGGCAACGTTTTCCGCTGTTATACCCATGTGCAAATTGCTGAAGGCGTCTGTAAGGCTATCATAAATCATATGGTCTGTTAGCTTCACATCACCCATCTTTAATCCGCCACGAGCCGAAGCAGGCAATATAAACCCAGCACCCGACATTGACTCCGCACCACCGGCAATGATGACGTTAGCTTCCCCTGCACGGATAGCGTTGTAAGCGTTCATTACCGCCTTCAAGCCACTGCCGCATATCATATTCAAGCCATAAGCCGGCACTTCAACAGGAATACCTGCCTTAACCGAAATCTGACGTGCCACACCTTGCCCTTGTCCAGCCATAAGGATATTTCCGACTATTACTTCGTCAATCTTGGAAGCGTCAATCTTCGTTTGCTCCAATATGTTTTTGACAACCGTAACGCCAAGTTCAACAACAGGGACTTTTTCTAACGTTCCCAGAAATTTACCTACCGCAGTACGTTTTGCTGCTACTATAAATACTTTTTCCATCTTAGTTATATGTTTTAATTATCAAATAAAATACGTATTAAACGCTTGCAAAGGTACAACAAAATAGCATAATAACGCCACTTATGACTAAAAAACCTTCTCTTTTTCTCATTTCAGCTTCATTAAACGCCACTTTAACTTTCCCAAACGGCGTTTCATTTTGCTCAAGCAGTGTTTCATTTTTCCCAAACGCAGTTTAAAATTTATTTGATGTACATCTAATTTTATTTTGATGTACATCTTAATTTATTTTGATGTACATCTAATTTATTTTTGATGTACGTCTTATTTTATTTTGATGTACATCTTATTTATTTTTGATGTACATCAAATAAATTTAAAACTGCGTTTGGGAAAATTAAAACGCCACTTCGTTAAGTTAAAGTGGCGTTTGGTGAAGTTGTTATGGGACTTGGCGGATTTATTACAGCGGATTAGAATAGCGAAACGATGAGCTGGTTGAGCAAATGCTGACCTTGATGGCTTGCAACAAGATTGTTATCAATTAGTTGCAAGAGTCCCTGCGACATTTGAGCATTTGCCTTTTGCAGAAAAGTATCGTAAAATTGCGGGAACTCATTTTGGATTGTTGAAAGGTTTATCCCCTCTATTGTTCTCAAAGACAGCATTATATATTCTTCATATTGTTGCTCGGAAGTCAAAATTTCTGTTTGCAATGTGTCGGTTAGCGGCTTTGAAATGTAGTCTTTGAGGTTTGAAACATTCCATTGTCGCTCTAAGCCATTGAAAGAGTGAGCTGAAGCCCCTATTCCAAGATATGGAATGCGTTTCCAATAATTTGAATTATGCTTTGAATAGCAGTCTTTTAAGCAATAAGAAGACGTTTCGTAATGAATAAATCCATTTTCTCTTAAAAAAGCATCAGTGAAATCAAACTGCGTCAGAGCGTTATCCTCATTTGGCAGCGTCAATAACCCTTTCGTAACCATAGTGTTTAGAGCGGTATTTGGCTCTTGCGAAAGGAGGTACGCCGAAATGTGGTTTATGGGCAGTAAAAGGCTTTTGGCAAGAGTCGTTTCCCATTGTGCGAGAGTCATTTGAGGCAAGGCAAACATCAAATCAATGGTTATGTTTCTAAAACCAATATTATGAGCTTGCAAAACTGCATTTTGAGCCTGTTGAGAGTTATGTCGGCGTCCTAAAATCGTCAAATAGTTGTCATCAAAGCTCTGAATACCAACCGAAAGTCTATTTATGCCAAGTTCTTTCAAGCCCCTGAGATACTCAACGCTCAAATCGTCAGGATTAGCCTCAAAAGTTACCTCCTCCATACCCGACAACGGAAAAATCTTGTCAATTTCCGTCAAAATCTTTTCCAATTGCACAAGAGTAAGTATGGAAGGCGTGCCACCGCCAAAGTAAAGCGTTGTAACCTTATCTTTTACAAACGATTGGCGATAGTGTAACTCTTCAATAAGTCTTAAAATATACGTCTCATTAACTGATTTTGAGGCGGTAGAATAGAAGTCGCAGTAGATACAGCGGGATTTGCAAAAAGGGATATGCACATACAACCCAGCCATTTACGCTTTCCTTAAAGTGATACGAAATGTTGTGCCGCTGTTGAGCTGAGACTGCTTGACGAAAATGCGTCCGCTGTGGTATTCTTCAATAATGCGTTTGGCGAGTGAAAGTCCTAAGCCCCAGCCTCTTTTCTTTGTCGTGTAGCCGGGCTGAAATATTTTCTTGAAGTCTCGTTTTGCGATTCCCTTACCGCTGTCTGTGATGTCAAGATAAAGGTTTTTGCCCTCACAATCAAGCTTTAAGGTTATCGTTCCTACACCTGCCATTGCGTCTATGGCGTTTTTGCAGATGTTTTCAAGCGTCCATTCAAATAAATATTTGTTAAGACACGCATAAACAGGTGTTTGGGGCAAACGGATGTCAAACATTACCTTCTTGGAGGAGCGTTTGGCAAGGTAGGAAGTGGCGTCTTCAATGACGGAAACCAGATTTTGACGTTCCAAAACAGGGGTTGAGCCGATTTTTGAGAAGCGTTGCGTGATGATTGTCAGGCGATTGACGTCTTTTTCTAATTCCTTGCAAATCTCTTTGTTCCTTTCGTCTTCAGCCAAATAGGCAATCCACGCATTGAGTGAAGAAATAGGTGTGCCAAGTTGGTGTGCCGTCTCCTTACTCATTGAAATCCAGATAGTATCCTGCTCAGACCGCTTCATAGTCCGAAACAACCATAAGCCAATAAAGACAAACAGCACCGTAATGCCAATATACAGAATAGGATAATACTGCATAGCACGGACGAAAGAGGACTTTTCATAAAATATTGTGGCGTTTTGATTGCCCGGAAGCAAAATTGGAATAGGGGTATTGGCTTCCTTCATCTGCTCAATCGTCTTTTGCAGGTTGGATTTGCTCACTTGGTCTTTGCTAACATTACCATAGCCGATGACTTTGCAGTGAGCAGAATCGGTAATAATAACAGGTACGAAGACAGAGTTTTGAGTAACTTCCGTCAAGAACGATTCTATGAAATCGTTAAGCACATTCCGCAAATTGGAATACATTTCCGATTCTTTGTAATAAAGCTTAAAACGCATATCTTCAAAGCCATATTCAAGCGGTTGGTTGTTAAAAAATCCTGCAAAGGTGCTTGAGCTATCCAAAATATCTGTTTGCTCTGGAATTTTGACGTTTTGCGAAAGTGTAATGTGATTTTGTTCATCGGTAATGATGACTGGAATGTTTTTTATTTCCTTTAAGTATTGGTCATAGAGGTTGTTGATGTCTTGACTTAGCGGTTGAGCCATCAGTTTCTTCTGAGCAACTATAAATTGCTCCAATCTAAGCTTTTCTTCCGCAGTAACCTTACCAAAAAACTCCTCTGTCTTTGCGACCAATTCGGCTTTGCTGACAACGGTTTGAGCCCATAGTTTCACCTTCCGCTCTTCCTCTTTTTTCAGAGTGGTTATCATACTATTTAATTGTATCAAAAACAGCATTATAACAACAAATCCTGCGGCTAAAAGAACCCATTTGACTCTTGATTGTTTAAGTGAGATTTTCATTTGTTTGTTTCCTCAAATTAAAGTGCAAAGGTACGCTTTTTATACAAAAGCATAATGCAAGCAGGATAATGACTTAATTTACTATAGTGGCGTTTCGTGACGTTGAAACGGCGTTTCAAGAAAATAATGTGGATTTTTGTGGCGGGAAAAAAGGTGTTTGCTGTCGTAAATTAGGAGTTTTCCATCTTCTCCTTTAATTTATCAACCAGTGCATTGACAAACTCACCAAATGGTTTCTTAATCATCATCGCCATCATGGGATTTACGTTCAAGTCAAAGCAGGCTTGAACTTGGCAAGATGAAGTTTGAGGTGTCAGATGCCAAGTAAAAGTAAATTTAACAGGCATTTGAACGTCCTCATCGTTGGAAATAATAATCGTATTGTGAGGCTTAAGGTCGGTAATCTTCATTCCGAAGTCGGTCAAACCCTTTATCGTAAAACTGCAACGCTCTTTGGTTGCCGTCCAATTCTCAACTTTGTCGGGCAGAAGAAGGGAAAAACGAGTGAAATCAGCCAAAAATTCAAATATTTCTTCGGCTGATTTCGTTATATCAACAACTTTGCTCTCTATTTTCATAAACGATTACATTCTGTCTTCCGACCACTTTTCCGGACTCAAACGCCATAGTCGTAAAGAGTCTATATCCTGTTCGTTTATGTATTTTTCCTTAATGGCAGCGGTGATAAGAGTATCATAATCCGTTATCGTGGTCAGTTCAATCTGAGCTTCGCGGAAGGCAATCTCGGCAACCTCAAGTCCGTAAGTAAAGATTGCTGCCATACCTTTAACGTTGCAGCCTCTTTCTCTCAAAGCCTCAACAGCTTGTAAGCTACTTTTGCCTGTGGAAACCAAGTCTTCAATCACAACAACGCTCTGTCCTTCCTTTACTTCTCCCTCTATGCGGTTCTGTAAGCCGTGTTTCTTTTCCTCAGGACGCACATACACAAAAGGCTTACCCAAATCTTGAGCCACGAGAACTCCTTGTGCTATTGCCCCTGTTGCAACGCCAGCGATAATATCTACTTCCGAAAATATATCATTAACGATTGAAACGAACTGTTGGCGTAAGAATGTCCGTATCTCAGGATAGGACAAAGTTATTCTATTATCACAATAAATTGGAGACTTTCTACCCGATGCCCAAGTGAAAGGATTTGCATTATTCAATTTAATTGCTTTAATTTGCAAAAGAAATTTAGCGGTTTGTATCGCAATATCATTATTAGTAATCATGGTGCAAAAGTACATAATTTTCGGTAAATACAAGCAAGTTACGATAACAAATTCACTTCCCAAAGACATAAAAACACGTGAATCTGTTGTAATAGAATGTGGTAAAGAATGGCAAAATTCTTTGGATTTTCCATCTCTTTTGGAGCAAAAAGCAGGTGCAGACAACATTTTTTTGCTCTCAAAAGACAAAAAAACAGAAAAAGTTTTTGAACAATTCACTCGCCAATTCTTTTTTGTGAAAGCGGCAGGTGGCATAGTACGAAATGAAGATGGGCAAACGCTCTTCATTTATCGCAATGGAGTCTGGGATTTGCCTAAGGGACACGTGGAAAACGGCGAAACGGACGAGCAAGCTGCCATTCGGGAGGTAGAGGAGGAAACAGGCTTGAAGCCGTTGTCCATAAGGGTTTTTGCAGGTTTTACTTACCACACATATTATATGAATCGGAGGTGGGAATTGAAACAAACAGCGTGGTATTTTATGCAAAGCTCAAAGCAAAACGCTATCACGCCTCAACGAGAGGAAGGAATAGAGAAAGCAGTGTGGATAAAACAGTCGGAAATTGCTGACATATTGCGGCACAGCTACCCAAGCATACAAGAGTTGTTTAAAAGATTTTAGCCAAACTCTGCTTCATTTTCCTAAAGCGGCGTTTCAGCGTCACGAAACGCCACTTTAGAAAATTAAGGTGGCGTTTGGTGAAAGTGTAATTGCCCTCTGTCAAAATAAAGGCTCATAATACAGGTGGGAGATACTATTTTTGTGTTTTGTGTCGGTGTTTTCCCGTTTTTTTGTATCTTTGCAAAAGTTTAATTTGATAAAAGTAAATAAATTTATAGAAAAAATCAATAGCTCATATCGGAGTACATTGGGTTAAGATTGAGTTTTATAGTAGTATAACAAGTAATTAAGATAGTATGACAAAGTATTTTCTAATTTATCTCTTGATAATAAATATTTTTAGCGGAGCATTGTTTGAGACAGACCACGCACGTGCCAAGAAGAAAAAGCGTAAAAGAATTAGTGAAAAGACGTTTCACTTGCTTGAGGCATCTGGAGGCTCTCTTGGAATATTGATAATAATGCATGGAGAAGGGCATAAAAGCAAAAAGAAGTCCTATTATATTTGGACATACATCATCTTTGCGGCTTGGCTTACAGGTATCTTTGTGGTATTTTCAAGACTTCTGGGTTAGTTACTCATCAAAGAGCAGCGTAAGGTAGGTATTGGCAAAGCACATCGTTGTAAGCCGCTTGATAGTAATATCTTTCAATTCACGCTGTCCCGGTACATCTTCTACGTTCTCAAAGACGATTAACTCACCATTCTTTATCCAGACGACCTTATTGTTTTCGGCAATGCAGTCATCGTCAATGTTCAAAATAACATCAATAAAAGGGTGGTTGGCAGCAAATATCTTCAGACAGGCATCAACATCTACAACCCTCATCATTTGATATATATCACGCTTTGACTTACTGAAAATATCCATATAAATACCCTCTGAGTTATATTCCCTGAACGGCTCTTTGTAGTGAACATCTTTCTCATATCTATCTGAAATTAACGACAGCAGGATAGCCTTCTGTATTCTGTTTTTGACATTTAGCTCCACCACATTGACAAATTCATCTTCATCAACAAAGATTGCTCCCGGTGAAAAGCCCTCATCTTCATCGTCAATGATGTTTGCAAAGACGTAACCGCTCTCATGGTAAAAGTCTAAGGTCTTTCGGTCGTGAAGAATAAACTTTCTGGACATAATATCGCCGCAATCGTAATTTTTTAAGAATGTTTTGTAATCAAAATTCAGGGAATGTGTTTCAAGGAAAACCTCATTTATTTCCTTTAATTTGAAGACTCGCCGAGAGTTAATGCAACTATTGCCAAAGCCAAACTGCTGATAGAACTGCATCAATTCATTATCCTGTGCAATGAGAAAAACAACCTGATGTCCCATATCAAAGCTATGCCTCAGGACGCTTTTAACTATTTTCTTGCCATTGCCTTTCCGTCTCTCGTCATCGGCAACACAAAGTCCGGAAATATAATCCGCTTTGATTAGTGAATTGAAGAGTGAAAAGTTATAGGTAGGCACGAGGCAGAAGCCATGTATCCGCTTGCCGTCTTCAAGATATACAATATTGTCCTCCCCAACGTATTCAAAATACTTATCAATAAATTCCTTTGAGTCGCCAAAAATAGCTTCCCAAATCGTCTTTGCCTGTGATAAAACTTCCTTTATTTTCATATATTTTACTATTTAAGTGTTACAAAACATTTTTCTACCATCTTGCAAGGGTGATATGAGAGCTTAGCCTTGCGTAAGCCTTCTATACCAAGGTCTTCCTCTCTATTGAGATAAACATATTGCGAAGGGATATGCCTTGCCATTTCCCTGTTGATAAGAGCAAAAGTACCATTATCACGGATTGCTTTCTCAATATGGACATCAAAAGTATCGTTACTGATAGGACTGCCGAGCGAAAAGGCGACTACTTTCCCTTCAATACGGATTGCCAAACCGATAATGTCCAATTCCTTAAAGTTCATCAACAAATAATGTATTACTCTGTTCTCTGCTTCATAGTCATTGGCATATTCAGGGTTGCGGGTCTTGGCTTCACTGAGAAAAAGCGTCTGAGCGGAGAAGAATTCGCAAAAATTATTTTCAGACAACTCCACTACCTCATATCGTTGCTTGGAAATTTGATTGATATGGTTTCGTTTTGCCTGATATTTCCTACCTTTGAGTTCTGCCAAATCTTCTCTTAAATATATGTAATCGTAAAAATCTCTTGACGGCTGAGCAGTAAAATCGGGAAAATCTTTCACAAACTCACAACAATTATTGACAATGACGCTCATCTTATGCCCTTTGTCCTTGCTATCAGCCACAAAACGACTAATCAAATCCTTTTTACAGCCGCCGCCAACAGGCATAAAGTAAGTAAAGCTATTCATCATCTTGTTGGAACTTCTAACGCATAGCATATCATCAATGATTGCAAACTGAGAAGGATACTTAAAATTATACGCTACAATGTTGGCAAAGCTCGTCTCGCAGTTTTGTACCTGCTTAACAGGCAAAAACTCGTCAAAAATACTCTTATGCTCAATTTTTATATCCCTAAAATCCATTATATTTTCCTCACAAATAACGTGCAAAGGTATAAAAAAAATTTGAATCACAACTTTTACGCTCAGAAACGAATTTTTACTGGTATAAAACCTGTCTTTGAGGTATTTTTAGTACAAAACTACCTTTGAAAACAGACGCTTTTAGCACAAATTATTAGCATTAGCCCCGACAAACAGAGCTAATACCAATAATAATATTTGTTTTCCTTTATGATTATATCAACTCATGGACTACCAAGCCAGAGCGAAGTTTTGGCTCAAACCAAGTAGTCTTTGGAGGCATAATATTACCTGAATCAGCAATGTTTATCAACTGCTGCATTGAAACAGGATAAAGAGCAAAAGCAACCTTCATTTCGCCGTTATCAACTCTGCGTTTAAGCTCTCCAAGTCCGCGAATACCGCCTACAAAGTCAATTCGCTTTGATGTACGTAAATCTTCTATGCCCAAAACCTTGTTGAGAACATTGTCAGAAAGGATTGTTACATCTAAAACACCGATTGGATCGTTGTCATTATACGTGCCGTCCTTTGCCGTAAGCCGATACCAAGAGCCTGCCAAATACATAGAAAACTCATGCAAACGAGCAGGTTTATAAATTTCACTGCCCATTTTCTCAACGCTAAATATAGCACTAAGCCTTTGTAAAAACTCTTCTTCTGACAAGCCGTTGAGGTCTTTCACTACGCGATTGTAGTCAATAATCTTTAACTGAGTATCAGGAAAGATGACTGCCATAAAATAGTTATACTCTTCGTTGCCTGTATGATTAGGGTTATTCTTCTTTCTTTCCTGCCCTACCCTTGCAGCGGCAGCCGTCCGATGATGTCCGTCTGCAACATAGAGAGAAGGAATTTGCGTTGCGAATATTTCCTCTATGCGACTGATAGTAGCCTTATCGTCAATGACCCAAAACTGATGACCAAAACCATCTTCCTTTGCCACGAAATCATAAACAGGTTTCTGGCTTACAACGCTTGCCACAATGCAGTCTATCTCCTCATTGGCAGGATAAGCAAAGAACACAGGCTCTACGTTTGCATTGGTAATATTGACGTGAATCATTCGGTCGTCTTCCTTTTCTTTACGCGTAAGTTCATGCTTCTTGATGTTGTTGTTGAAATAATCATCAACATGGGTACAGCCAACAATGCCATACTGAGTTCTGCCGTCCATCGTTTGAGCATAGACATACAGCTTTGGCTCATCATCTTTAACAAGCCAGCCCTTTGACTTAAAGAGATTGAAGTTCTCAACTACCTTGTCATAAACTGCTTGTGAGTGCTCATCTGTGCCAGCAGGCAGGTCAATTTCTGCCTTTGTAACTCTCAACAGGGACACTTCATTTCCCGCAGCCTCAACTCTGGCTTCTTCCGAATTCATTACGTCGTATGGTCTTGAAGCTAATTTTGCAGCTATCTCAACAGGGGGACGCAAACCCTTAAATGCTTTTACTATTGCCATAATGTTATGTGTTGTTTTTTAGTTTTTAAGGGTGCAAAGATAGTAATAAAAAATAAATTTACCATATTTTATTACTTTTAACAGCAGGGCAAGGGTTTGAGAGTGGTTGAGATACAAAAGTAAATAATAAAGTTTTACCTATTTAGTGTAAATGTAGATTTATATGTTTCGTCAGGTATTGAAATCAATCACGAACACTGGGACAACAACAAGGAATGTATCAAGGCGAAAGATTTGGTAAGAATATTGGAATGATTAGTCTATCCAAATTAAAGAACGGATTTTATTAGGTCTTCTATAGACAAATATGTATTGTTTTTTGCTGCTTGTTTTATCTCGGATATACGACCTACAGTTTTATTGAATACTGCTAATGTTTCCAAAGAATCTTTTATTTTTCTATTACAATATAAAGTAAGATATTTTTCAATATAATCAAGTATAAATATTTGTATGTCTGCCGCACTTTTGCTTCCATATTGCTTTTTATTGCTGTCTATACTGGAACTAAAAGCTTCACTATTAAAAAGATATTTTCTAAATTTTTCCAAATACGTTACATGTCTTGAAATAATACGTGTATTATAAAATAGTTTTCTTCCGTTTTTCTTAGAGTAACAAAAATCACTATCTTTAAATCTAGCTATTTCTTGGTTAAGCCGTTCTATTTTTTGGCAATCTTTTTCACAAGTATTTTCACATTCACATCTTTTCTCACAAAAATGTCTATCGGTGTTTTTTATTTCATTTCTTGTAAAATTGAATACATCCTCTATTTGTTGTTCAAAAACATATTTACTTTTATCACTTGGAAGTAGATTTGTTGCCTCAAAAAGAGAACAGGTATTTCTTCTTTTATTTTTTCTCTTATAGCATAAAAAATTAAACCATTCATAATGTATATATATGCTCTTTACAAAAGCCATATTTTGATAACCTACATTAAATAAATGTTTATTTTCTACTTTATTATCATCTATGGCAATATATATATCGCCTTTAATCTCTTCTTCAATTTCTAATATGTTACTATCTTTTTTACCTGTAAAAAAAGAATCTTTTATTTTTTTAAACATCAATAATGATTGTTCATTACTTGGTGTATAGCATTGTTTAATAAAAGATTTCAAACTCTCTGGGGAAGAGTAGCCTGTTTTTTTGATTCGTTTTACAACATCTGAAATGCTAACATCATTGTTACAATTTTGACTCAAGTTACATAATAGGGTCATTATAAGTCTAAAAGGGGAAATATCTTTTTTAAATAAATCTATTTCTTCTGCTACAAGGTTATGTAAAATGTTGTCGTCGTCTGTTTGTGACAAATACTCTAATATGTGTAATAATACACACCCCCTAATTCCTTCTTTAATTGGCTCTTTTTTTATTTCACCATTTACAAAGCCATTGGGTTCGTATATTTCTGATAAATCTGCTGTAATACGATAATCATAATCTTTGTCTACAATTTTAGCAAGTGCAGAAGTCATTACTCTAATATTATAATTAAATAAATAAATAAGTGTTTCATTATAATTGTCTTCAATATTATCTTCAATGATAATATTTATATTTTTATTATTTTCATTGGGATTGTTGTAATAATAAGTTCTACTACGTTTTTTTAAAATTTCATAAACATAATTAAGTTCTCTAACATTGAAATCTAAATTTTCAGACTGCGCAAGCACTCTTTTATTGGTTTCAATCCCAATTCCTACGGCAAGCAAAGAGTCTAAGTATGGCTTGTTTATCTCTCTTAAAGAAAGTATGAATTTTGCCTCTACTCCTTCTTTTATTTGGGCTTGGTTTAGTACGTATTCTAAATTGATAGCAAGCCTTAAAAGTCTCTGTGCAATGAAAACTTGTGAGAGTGCATCTACATTATCAAATACAAAAACAAATTTATTTTGGGTTGTTACTTCTGTACATAATAATATACATATAAATAATTGCGATTCCGTATTTAATTCATTTAATACAGAGAAATCAACGCTATCAATAGACTTAGAGATTTTCAATGAAATTAAAAAACATTGAAGTATTTCTATTGTTTTTGATTCTAGAAATGTAGAACTGTCTATAGAATTTGGATTATCGGGAAGTATCCATCTAATTTTATCTTTAAAGTCTGCTTTACGAGTTTTCTCATAAATTGTTGATAAAAATTGATCCTCTATGTCTTTCTTTTGTATTTCGTCATATATCCCAGTTATGAATTTTCTTATAAAAACATTAATCATTTTATATCCCTCAATAGGAGTCGTATGTTCATTAAAGTTTAACAGGCAAACTTTATAATCTATATTTTGTTTTTCAAAATCCTTACAAAATAAATTTAAAAATGTCGTTTTCCCTGTACCTGCCCATCCTTTAAAAAAAATCAATGGCTTTGCTTTATCTTTTAATAAGTTATTCATTTTTGATTCCAAGACGAGCTGTTCAAAACCATTTTCATCTTTATATTTCTCGCATGTCTGTTCAGAACCATTTTCATCTTTATATGACCCGGATACCCTTTGAGGAAATGGTATAATGAGTTTTTTAAATTCTTCATATTTTACATTATATTGAAATCGCTTATCAAAATAATTTAATTCAAAAATTTCATATAATCTCAAATCTTTTAAATCTCTTCCGTATGACATTGTTGTATAATGTTATCTAAATTTTGTATACTTTCACTAATATTATCAATCGTATATTTTGTGTTTAAAAATTCTTTTATTGTATTACAAAGGACTTTATGAGGATGGTTCTCGTCAGTGCGTTCTATTTTTTCAATGCTTTTTGTAATTTTACTTTTATATTCATTAAACTCGTTACCCTTTTCTTCTACTACTTGTCTCAGCTTGAAAGGATCATTTAAAATTAACTGTATATTTGACAAACTAGATTTTATTGTGTCAAATTGAGTCTTTATATCTTTTTCCATTTCGTATTTTTTCCTTGCAATTTCAGCTCTGTTTTGAGTATCTTTATGAATTGCGAACATAGCAAAAATCATAAGGATTGTCAAAAAACACATTAAATAGCCAAAAAAAATGCCCCTGTTATTTACAATTCCATTACAATAATTTTCACAAATACATTTGTCTAAAAGGAGAAAAACACACCCTATAATAAGTGTAATCCTTATAGAATATCTCGCATATTTAATTATCATCTTTCTATCATCCATTTATGTTTTATCTGCTTTGGTTTATTTTCTATTTCTTAAAATTTGAGGCTGCAAAGGTAGTAATAAAAAATAAAATTACCAAATTTTATTTTTTTGTTATATGAAAGTCATTGTAATCTTGCTTTTGAGAATACCTTTTTCTGAAACGCCACTTCAGCGTCACGAAACGCCGCTTTAGGAAATTAAAGCGGCGTTTTATTTTACTAAAATAAGTACATAAAAAAAGGATAGTCTTTTAGAGGACTATCCTTTTAATATTTGGTTGCGGTGAATGATTAACAGCTAATACTCAATGAAGCCTTCGTCGGGGGAAGCTATGGTATCCGTGTCGGAATCTTCTATTTTGAACTCATTAAGTTTCGATTTGTAGTTTGATTTTGTGTCGTTGGCAAAGGAGAGCGACACAGCAGAGCCGATTGTAAAGCTACGGTATGGAGGATTAAAGGAAACAACACGGGAATGTTCGCTGTCTTTCTTGCCGTCATACGTTTTAGTGCCGACATTTAATGAGGCAGCCCAGAGAGCTTGCTCAGCTTCCTGCTCGGTCATTCCAAGAATATGGGGCATTTTGGTAGTGGTGTTGTCTTCGCTTATCTCAACGATGAGGTCTATTGATGAGCCCCTTTTAATTTTTGCATTAGTGTTGATAGGCTTTCCTTCGTACTTCTGACCTACTACAATGTTAGATATATCTCCCACCTTAAAGATAAGAGAACCTATTCTTAACCCGGCAGCAGATATTTGTTGGACAGCCATTCGTACGCTTTGGTCAGTACAATTTGGCATGGCAATGATTTCTCCTGTATGAGAGGATACGATAACGTAAATTTTCCTGCCCTTTTTGACTTTCGTACCTGCGACAGGATCTTGTTTAAGGATAATTCCTTCAGGTTTGCCTTCGGTAAAAATACTGTCAATGACGACTACTTCAAACATATCCAAGTCTGCCATATCTTTTATCTCACTTGTTTGCCGTCCCTCAATATCTGGTAAAGCATACTCCTTGCCATGTTGCGTGTAGAGACCCAAAAGTTGAAAGAAAACAAAGAGAATTATCAAAAAGACAGCAACAATTATCGCAAAGTGCTTCCAAAAAAGTTTTGTTCTTAGGAATTGTTTAAAAGCCATAGCGGTTGCTAATTTCTGCGTCCCATAAAAATCATTATATAATACAGGAGCGTTGCCAAAGAAGAGAGGGCTGCAATAACGTAAGTATAGGCTGCTAAACGTAAGGCGTGCTCTGCTTTGGGATGGCTCTCCGCCGATGTAATATTACTTGAGTTTAGCCAAACTAAAGCCCGCTTTGACGCATTTATCTCAACGGGGAGCGTAACAAAACTGAATAAAGTTATCAACGCAAAGAGGATTATTCCAATTAGCATAAGGTTTGGAAACGCTTTAATGAGGAGCATTCCGGCTAAAAGCACCCACATCACCCATTGGGAAGCAAAAGATACAACAGGTACGAGCTTTGACCTGAAAGAAAGCCAGTAATATGCTTGAGCGTGCTGGATTGCATGACCGCATTCGTGAGCAGCTACGGCAGCAGCGGCTACATTTGTCCCATAATAGACATCTTTGCTCAGGTTTATGGTCTTAGTTGCAGGGTTGTAGTGATCTGTTAAACTGCCAGCGGTACAAACTACGCAAACATCAGGAACATCACTGTCTCTAAGGAACTTTTCTGCCACTTCCTTACCGCTAATTTGATTTGTGGTTGGGATTTGTGAATATTCTTTGAACTTACGTTTTAACGCATTACCGACAGCCCAACTCAAGACGGCAGTTGCGAGAAAAATAACCCAATAAATCATATTGGGATTGGCATTTACTTCTTCCATTTTTCCTTTTTGTTTATAATTTAGACTGCAAAAGTACAAAAAAATCCCTTAATCTTCATCTTCTTCGGCATAAGGAATCATATTAGGGTCATTATCCGGCATATAGATACCTTTTTCCGAGAACTGGACGGCATCAAATTTATCCTTTCCCCAAAGAAAAAACCCATAGCGTAAGTCTTCTATTTTCCAGACGCCATAATCTTTGGACAACGTCCAATCCATTATCATAAAGAAGCCGTTAAAATCCTCAACCTCAACGCAAGCTTCAGCCTTTGAGCCAGAAACCGCAACGCCAATAACGTTAATTTTGCGAAATCTGACGAGATTATTTCCCAAGCTCCTGAGAATTTTTGTAAAGGGTAAGAATTTTGGCTGGCAGAGGTTATCGATTAGCGTGTAGTTGCGACTATTTACGGCGGAATAGAACTTATTTATGACTTTTTCAGCCTCTTCTTCATTATTTATTGCACCAAAATCGCAGCTCACACCGCAAAGACAAATAAAAATCAAACAAAATATCTTTTTCATCGGAGAATATTTTTCGGCAAAGGTAGTAAATTTTCAATAAATCCGACTTTTTTCGCTCTTTGACTCACCTTCTGAAAACCTCCTCCGAGCATCTTGAAATTTCCTCCCAACATTTTGAAAAATGTAGCCGACTTTTTCGAAAATGTAGCCGACTTTTTTAAAAATGTTGGGAGGAAATTTTAAGATGTCAGTAGCATTTGGAAACCAAGTAGTTACAAAGACCCATTTTCTGCCTTTTTTTCGCTATTTGTCAAGAACTGCTTTGCGGAAGGTCTCGCCTCTTTCAATAAAGTTAGTGAATTGGTCGTAAGAGGGTGCGGCGGGTGATAAAAGGACGGATTTTTGTTTGGAAGTAATGACTTTAGCCCAGAAGACAATCTCTTCAAAATTATCACAAACAAGGTAATTGCAGTCAAAGCCAGCGTCTTTTAAAATCTTTCCCATACGCTGTCCCGCTTTTCCGATAAGAGCTATATTTTTAATGCCGAGTTTTGGAATTTCGCTGCCGAGAATGTCGTAATTTATGCCTCTATCCATACCGCCAAGCAGAAGAGTTTCAACGTTTTTGAGAGCTTTTATGGCGGCGAGTGCGGATTGTGGGGTCGTAGATATGGAATCGTTGTAAAACTTCACTTCATTTATCTCGCCAACGAACTCTAATCGGTGCGGAAGACCCTTAAATTCAATGCAGGTGTGAATAATATCGTGTTCGCTCAGACCAAGTTGGCGGCAGACGGCATAAGCCACCGAAACGTTGAAAAGATTATGCCCGCCGATTAGATATTTCAGGTATATGGTGTTATTATTTTCAAATTTGATGCTGTATTTTCTGAAATAGGTGTAATAATTTTCTACCTTAACGGGGATAAGTTGGCGTTTTGTTTCATATTTTTCAATTTTCTTGCGGACATTTGACTCAAAGCTGCCGTAAAATACAAAATCGCCGTTTTGTTGTTTGGCAATAATCTGAAGTTTTGCATTTTTGTAAGCGTCAAATGTACCGAAGACGTCAAGATGTTCCTCAAAGATGTTAAGAAAAACAGCGTATCTGGGAGCAACTGAAATTTTCTCTAACTGATGTGCGGACAACTCGGCAACAACTATCGTTTTTTGGTCAATATCATAAAATTTGTCAAGCACAGGTACGCCGATGTTACCGACTAAAAACGATTTAACACCAGCGGCTTGCAAGCAGGCAAAGATAAGACTTGACGTAGTGCTTTTTCCTTTTGTGCCGGTAACGCCAACTGTTTGTTTGGAGAAATGTTTTAGAAAGAAGTCGGTTTGTGATGTGATTTTTGTCCTGTCCTGTTCTGAAAACTTCCAAGAAGGTATGCCGGGGGTCTTGAAAATTACATCACAGTCGGGAGCAATTTCCGAATAAATGGATTCTGTATTATAAATTCTAACGTTTTCGTCTTGGTTAAAGGTATCAAATTGCTCAATGCTCACGTCTTCATCTGCCAAAATCAGTTCTTTTTCTGGGAAGATCCACCGAAAAAATTGATAGGTGCTTTTTCCTTCACGCCCAAGCCCGAAAATTCCAATCGTAGCCTGACCAAATTCGGCGATGATAGGAGCGTTTATGGATTTGATGGCAAATTTTTTCAACATATCTGGGTCTTCGTATGCTTTTAAGGCTGTTAGTGGCAAGTTTTTGAGATTAGATTGCGATAAGACCTCATCTTTTTGCTTCAAGATGCTTTCAAATTCGGATTTCTTTAACTCCCACCAAATTTTTATCAGGTCATCTTTTTCGCCAATGCCGTTTTGTTGAATGTAGAGAGCAACTGCTAAATTAACCTCACTGACAGTTCCAACGCACTCAAAAGGTTTCTGCTCTTTTGTGCCGATAAGTTGCAAAAAGTCCTCTTTCATTTGTAACGAAGCGGTATCTGAATTTTCGTTACCGGTATCTTCTTTTGAAAGGGTGAAGAGATTTTTGCCGAAGATAGTTATAAGTTCTTTTTTGTCAATAAAAGGCGACAAAATAATGAAGGCAAAAAGGCATTTAGCACAATGTCCGCACCAGATGTCCTGCTTAGAGCCTGCGTTACAGGAACGAAAAACGGATTTGTAAGGAAGATGAGCGAAGATTTGGGCAATTCGCAGCTCCGAAATCCTAAGAAATGAAAAATATTCAAGGTCTTTTGTGATGTAGGTGCTGACATAGTTGCGGAAGTCGTCTTCAAATTCCAAACTCTTGCTGTATTGATGATTTATGTCCTGACCTGCAACGGTAGATTCGTTAGCAGAAATTTCGTTACTCAGAGCAATGTATTTTTTACCGGTAAGAGCTGCTGCCAAAAGTGAGACAAAAGCTAACATTGCCGAGAAGGGCGTGTGTCCATTTAGGAAGTTTTTGCTGTTTAAGTCCAACAAAAGTGGGTCAATCGTCCTTTTAATTTCAAAAAAGCTCTCGTTTTCAAAGCCGCCAATAGCTATACAATTCAAACTTGCCCCACGTGGATTGATGATAAGGGGAGTAACTTTGCAGCCGCTGGCTTTTAACATCTCCAAGGTAACGACAGAATCTTTGCCGCCGCCGATTGGTACGAGGAAGTCTTCCTTTACGTGAGCAAAGCCCTTCCTTTCATACTTTTTACCCTGACTTTCTATGGTCATAAAGGTATCTTGTGTCGTCTTTATGCCGTTTGTGTAAAAGAATTCTCCAAGCCCTTTGAAATATAGTTTCTTCCAGAACTCAATTTGTCCCTCCTCCAAGCTACCACATAGGATTTGAACCACAGGAGAGCAAGCAAATTTCCAATAACTTACCAACTCTATCATACCAATGTGGAACGCCAGCAATTTTAATTGTTGCTTGCTCAAGGAAGATGTGGAAAAAAATGGTTTAGACGGAATAAAATATTTAGGATAAAAGACCTGCTCGCCACAAGTAAAGGTAAATCTAAGATATAATCCCTTGTCTTTGACAACAAACAGATAGTTTGTATATTCAAATACTGGGAACTGCTCACGAAACCTTATAAAATCTTCATTGCGGCTCATCTTATTTTCATTTCTTCTTCTTTGGTGCTTTGATAATAGCCTCTGCGTCTGATAAGGTGAGGTCTAATGGATTTTTTTTGCTGGTTATGCGGAAGTTTTTCTCATTATATTTGATATAGACGCCGAATTTGCCGTATTGGAGTGCGACATCTTTGCCGTCAATCTGACCTAATGTTTTGGGGAGGTGCTTTAATATTTCGTTCTTCCGACTATCGCTTTCTTTCTTCTTCTTTATTAGCTCAATGGCTTCTTCTAATGAAATTGTGAAAGGGTCTGCTCCTTTGGGGAGGGAAACATTTAGCGTAGTTCCTACCTTGATATATGCACCAAATCTGCCCGTTGCCGCAATTAAATCCTCATTTTCATACTTTCCTATGCTTCTTGGCAGAGCAAAAAGGGCTAAAGCCTGCTCCAAAGTAATGGTTGATATGCTTTGGTTGCCTTGTAGTGATGCGAAGGTCGGCTTTTGTTCGTCTGTTACTTCACCTATCTGTATCATAGCACCGAAACGTCCTATTTTAGCAAAGACTTTTTTGCCTGTCTTAGGGTCATCGCCCAAATAACGTTCGGCTTTCTCACGTTTCGCGTTCTTTCCCGTAGATACAACCTCATTATGGAATGGCGTATAGAAGGTTTCCAGCATTTTTTGCCACTTTAATTTTCCTTCAGCTATCGTATCAAGTTCTTTTTCTGCCTTTGCCGTGAAATTATAGTCCATTATGTTGGTGAAGAAGCGGCAGAGAAATTGATTAACTACTTCTCCTATATCGGTAGGAAGCAGTTTTCCTTTCTTCAAATCATATCTCTCGTCTATTACTTCTTCTTTAATTTTTTCATTTTTAAGAGTTAGTACCACGACTTTGCGGACTTTGAAATCATCTCCTCCCTTCTCTATGTAGTTACGCTTTTGTATCGTTGATATAATAGGAGCATAGGTTGATGGTCTGCCAATTCCCAATTCTTCAAGTTTATTTACGAGCATAGCATCATTGTATCGTGGCTTTGGTTTAGTAAATACCTGTTTTGAGACAGCCGTTTGCAAAAGTAATGCTTCGTTTTTCTTCACTGCTGGCAAGGATAAATTATCGTCCTCTTCACTTTGCTCGTCCTTTTCAACACTTTCGGAATACAATCTGAGAAAGCCGTCAAACAAAATAACCTCTCCCTTTGCCAAAAACAACTCCTGTCTGAGAGAAACACCAATTTCTATATTAGTTATCTCAATTTCCGCATCTGACATTTGCGAAGCAACCGTTCTTTTCCAGATTAGTTCATACAACTTGGCGTTTTGGCTGCTTGCTGTCAGAGTTTTGCGAGATAAATCAGTAGGACGGATAGCCTCATGAGCCTCTTGAGCACCCTTAGTCTTGGTTTTGAAATGGCGAACCTTTGAATAATTTTCTCCATATTCCTTTCCAATAAAATCCTTCGCCGCAAAGACCGCATAGTCCGACAGATTAACCGAGTCAGTTCTCATGTAAGTAATCAGACCCGCTTCATAAAGCTGCTGAGCCGCCATCATAGTTCGTTCAACACCCATTCCGAGTTTGCGGAACGCCTCTTGCTGCAAGGTAGATGTCGTAAAAGGAGGTGCAGGCGAACGTTTAGAAGGTTTTTTTGTCGTATTATTGACGTTGAATGACGCTTTGATTAAATGGTTTAAGAAACCAACAGCCTCATCCTTCGTTTTGAAATTCTTATTAAGCGTTGCGTTTATCCTTTGTGAAGATTTATCGGGGTTGAAGACTCCTTTTATATTATAGGTGTCAGCAGAAACAAATTCCTTTATCTCATTTTCCCTGTCGCAAACGAGCTTTACCGCCACCGATTGCACCCTTCCTGCCGACAGACCAGTTTTTACTTTTGCCCAAAGCACAGGAGAGATTTCAAAACCGACAATTCGGTCTAATATTCTGCGAGCTTGCTGTGCATTAACAAGATTTTGGTCAATTTCTCTCGGATTTGCGATTGCCGAAAGGACAGCTTGCTTTGTTATTTCATTGAACACAATACGCTTAGTGTCCTTTTGCTTGAGCGAAAGAGCCTCATACAAATGCCAAGCAATCGCTTCTCCCTCCCTGTCGTCATCGGAAGCGAGCCAAATAACATCTGCCTTCTTCACTTCGGCTTTTAGCTGCGTTACAATCTTCTTTTTGTCTTCCGAAACGATATAACGGGGAGCGAAATTGTTGTTTAAGTCAATCCCCATCTCCTTTTTATCCAAGTCTCTGATGTGTCCGTAACTTGAAACGACATGATAATCCGCTCCAAGGTATTTTTCTATAGTCTTAGCCTTCGCAGGGCTTTCCACAATGACCAAATTCTTTGCCATAAATTATTATTTTGAGGCGGCAAAGGTAAGAAAAATTTTTATAATGCCTTATTTTGGTTACAGAAAACGCTGTTTTGTCTTTTAAAATCTAAGGGATATTTTCTTCTTATTATACCTCGTTTTCACCAAACGCCGCTTTAATTTTCTAAAACGCCACTTTAGCGTCACGAAACGCCGCTTTAGAAAATTAAAGTGGCGTTTGGTGAAACTCAAATAAAATGAGGGAATATTTTATCGGTTTTTGCCGTCTCCAATAATACGGAATACTAAATTTTAATGAGCAGTGCGTAATATTATATTTGGGGTGGTTGTTTTGGTGCTTTTATTCCTTATGCCAAAACCTACAATAAAGGAGGTAAATGCTTAAATATCAAAGAGTAACGAGTCTTACATTTCTTTGCAAGAGGCTATGGAAGCGTTAAATCTTTTTACCCAAACTATCAGACAAGCGTTAGTGGGGATAAATCAATCAAATGGTGGTGTGTTTTGGTGTATTGAGCTTTTTTAAAGCCATTTCTCTTTCTTATACCAAGCAATGGCTTCTGCTACACCTCGTTTGAGGTCATATTTTGGCTCAAAATGGAGGTCTGTTTTCAAATCTTCTATGTCGCAATCCCAGTTCCGAGCCTTTAAAATATTGTATTTGTCCTTGTTTAGAGTAAAAGATTTGCCTGTAATCTTACTGACACATTCCAAAATACTGACAACAAAACGCAAAACAAAGAGAGGAAATTTTATTTTCAAAGCCCACGTATGTAAAGCCTCTTTTGTGATTGCAGCAAATTCATAATCAAGATACAGATTGCCGTCAGAGACGAAGTAAGTCTTATTCGTAATCTCGCTTTCTGCCGACAGGATACATATATCAGCGAGGTCTGTCCCGTAAATAAAAGTCAAGCGTTGTGGAGTAAAGCCCAAGTATGGTTCTATGTGATTATGAAGCGTTTGGAAGAAGACGAAGTAGTCCGTTTCACGTGTCCCATAAACTCCTGTAGGACGCAGAATGATGTAGTTGTCATTGCGGTTTGTGTTTATATATTGTTCCGCCTTCAATTTAGACTTTCCGTAAGCGGTATCAGGAACACATTCGTCTGAAACCTTAGCGGGCAGCAATGTTTTATCATCAGCGGGTCCGTGAGCAGCAAAACTTGACATAAAGATGAGCTTTGCCGTCAAGCCTTGCAAACTATCCACAAGTGATTTGGTGTATATGAAATTTACTTTGTCAAAATCGGTGGCTCTTTTGGCTTTCGTTAAGCCCGTAAGATGAAAAACGACATCGAAATTGTGCTGCACTAACAATTCTTTCAATGCTTGGCTATCCTCGTATGGCAATTCTATGAAATTTATCCGTGCATCTTGAAGATACTTCTTGCTACTGGTTTTGCGGATTGCAGCATAGACTTCATAATTGCCCTTTTCCAGCAATCTATCTACCAAATGGCTACCGACAAAGCCACTTGCACCTGTTACTAATGCTTTTTTCATAGACTTAATTTATATCTTTGATGTATGCACGGCGGCGAATAGCAACGTGGCTGTCATATTTCTCCCAAATATGAGCCGCTTGATTGTCCTCCAATTGAGGGTTGGCAATAGCAGTCTTTGCTCCCAGCTTAATATAACGGCGATTCATTTCAGCATAATAAAGAGAATGGACGCCTTTGTTTTGCCATTCTGGAGCTACTCCGTTAAGATAAAGGTCTATGTTCTCAAAATTCCTTAACGCCTTCAACAGATGAAACCAACCAAAAGGAAAGAGTTTGCCCTTACCCTTACGAAGAGCATTGGAAAGAGAAGGCATAGAAACGCCAAAGGCAACAACATCGTCATTCTCATCAACGACAAAACATATCAAACGCTTGTCAAGGAATGGGAAATACTGTTTGATGTAAAATTGAATTTGCTTTTCATTAAGGGGAACGTAACCAAAGAGGTTTTTGAAAGCTTTGTTGAGAGTCAAAAATATCTTCTCGCCGTATCGTTGAGTAATCTCTTTCTTTGAAACATTATCTACTATTCGCAGGTTGTACTTATCTTTTATCAGTTCGTTTATTCGCTTCACTTTTTCAGGTATAGGCTGGTTTGCTATTATTTCATACTGCAACCAATCAACCTCTTTTTCATACCCAAGCCTATCCATAACCTGCGGATAATAAGAAGGATTATAGTAGCAAGCCATAGGGCAATCCACATCAAACCCCTCAATCATCATACCCTCCTTATCCATATCGGTGAAGCCCATAGGTCCGAGAATTTTGTCCATTCCCCTACCCTTTCCCCACTGAGCAACGGCGTCAAGCAAAGCCTTAGCAACCTCATCGGAGTTAATAAAATCAAGCCAGCCAAATCTTACACGGCTTCTTTGCCATATCTGGTTTGCCTTATTGTTTATCATTCCGACAATACGACCAACAATTTTATCATCCTGATATGCTAACCAAATCTTATAGTCGCAAAATTCAAGAGCTGGGTTTTTCTTTTTGTTAAATGTAGCCCTCTCGTCCATTAGGAGTGAAGGCACCCACATTTTATCATCTTTGAAAAGAGCGTAAGGAAATTTTAGGAAAGCATTAAACTGCTTCTTCGTTGTTACTTCAATAACCGTAATTTTATTATCCATAGGCGTCATTTTATTCATACAAAACGTAATCGGGCAAACGAGGTTTTCTTTACATTAGAATCACATGCAGCAAATCAGAACCCCACTACGGAAATTACCAACAACAATGGACTTTTGCATTTGCTTATATTTGTTAAGTTAAACCAAAGAGCAGTAAACGAGATTCGAACTCGCGACCTTCGGCTTGGGAAGCCAACATTCTACCGCTGAACTATTACTGCTTGAAATTATTGCTCGTTTCACGTAAAACATTAGTTCTATCTATTTAAGATTAAGATATATATATCCTATCCTTACCATTGCTTTACTTTATTACGCCGTGCTTCTTAAATATCTTGGTCAGTTTATTGATAGCTGTATCTATCTGCTCTTTTGTATGGGTAGCCATTAGCGAAAAACGTAACAGCGTAGCGTCAGGAGCACAAGCAGGAGGCACAACAGGATTAACAAAGACGCCACTTTCGTATAACTCCTCCGTTATGACAAAGGGCTTCTCTGCATTGCGGATATAGAGTGGTATAATAGGTGTTTCAGTTGGTCCTATCTCAAAACCCAAAGAACGGAAATTAGAAAGAGCATATCGTGTCATATCCCACAGGTGCGCAATCCTATCAGGCTCTTCTTTTATAACATCTAAAGCCGCTATAACACTTGCTGTAGCCGCAGGAGAGATTGAAGCGGAGAAGATATAGGAACGGGAATGATGACGAATGAAGTTCATCGTATCAGCGTCAGAGGCAATAAAACCACCTATCGCCGCAAGAGATTTACTGAAAGTACCCATAATTATATCTACTTTGTCGGTAAGGTTAAAATGATTGCAGATACCTCTACCCTCTTTGCCGAAAATACCGAGACTATGAGCCTCATCAACATAAACGGAAGCGTTGTATTTATCTGCTAAGGCAGTAATTTGAGGCAACTTAGCCACATCTCCCTCCATAGAAAAGACACCGTCCATAATTATAAGTTTCACTTTATCGTAAGGAATATTGGCAAGCCTTTGCTCCAAATCTTCCATATCGTTATGCTTATACTTAATGCTTTTAGCAAAAGATAATCTGCGACCCTCTACTATTGAAGCATGGTTGAGTTCATCACAGATAATGTAATCACCTCGTCCCATAATGGTAGGGATAGCTCCGATGTTTGAATGAAAGCCTGTTGAATAAACGATAGCCTTCTCTTTGCCGACATAATCTGCAAGTTTCTCTTCTAACTCTATATGAATATCCATCGTGCCGTTAAGGTATGGCGAACCGGCACAACCTGTCCCATACTTACGGATAGCTGCTATTGAAGCCTCCTTAATCTTGGGGTGGTTGGTGAGACCCAAATAACTATTTGAGCCAAACATCAAGATTTGCTGTCCATGCATGGTAACAACAGTATCCTGGTCGCTTTCTATGGCTCTGAAATATGGATACACTTCATGAGCCTTCATCTCTGCGACTTGTTTGAGAATAAGGTCGCTTGCCAATCTTTGTCTTAGTTGTTTCATTCTATTGTAGGATTAAAAACAGGCTGCAAAGGTACGCATAATTTTTTAATTATAGCTAAATGTTATACCAAAACAGGTTTTTTTTATAAAAATCAGAAGAAATAGATAAGTAAGATAGTCTTTTTTATTATTACAATAGTGTTTCTAAAATTACAGGCAAATCTTTATCCAATTCTCCCTTATATTCTATATAAGGGATATTTAATTTGGTCAAAATAACACCAAATTTCTTATATCCGTCAGGGTCTCGCAACGCTACCCAATTTACATTTAGTTCTTCCGCTTGATTTTTATTTTGCTGCGACAATGTATCTGCAATAAAAACATCAGATTTTCTCGCAAAGATAGCATCTGCACTTTCAGGATTACCCTTTCCCATTAGTTTAACTTCACATAAATACTTTTTCTTATTGCTTAATAGGTAAAAATCAACTTCTCTATCTACCTTTTTACCTTTATCTTTTACGAAATGCGAAGCATCATAGTATTTATCATCAACCTTATATAATTTACACAAAGTCATCATAAGATATTTCTCAACACTTTTGCCTGCTGTGCTCCACAAACCACCACGAAGTTGAGCTCTTTTAACTGCTAACGTATTGATAACAATAAGGCTTTCGCTTACATTCAAATCTACACTAACCCCTTTCAGCTTTATGGTCAAAGTTAGTTCAATTTCCTTTTCCATTTCAACAAGAGAGAGAATGCTATTGTAAAGAGAATCAAAATGTTCATTAGAAGCCTCAATTACTATTGAACGAGTAGCAGAACCATACATATTACTAATTGTCTTTTTGTTCAGTCCAGCGTTTATAGCCATATCATCAGTTGAAAGGCTTTGGTCAATAAATGTCTTTTTGTACCAATCAATCGTTATATCTTCCGAATTAAGTTTGGCAAGAGCAATCTTTTTGAAAAAATCTATTGTGAATTGTAAAAATTCGGCATTAATTAAATTCACTATTTCAATACGATAGTCTTCAGATTTTATTACCCGCTTGATTATATTCTTTATAATTTGGTCTTGCAGTGTCATTTTACTGTTTGCTTAAATTGTTCTAAGGTTAAAAATTTAGTGTTATCTTCTTTAAAGATAGAAGTTTCTGTTTTAAAAGATTTCATATATTCAACGTATTTAGGCTCTTGCTCTGTCAAAAAGAATTTACGCCCCAGACTTTTAGCCGTTCTACCCAAAGTTCCGCTGCCACCAAAAGGGTCAAAAACCAAATCGCCTTTGAAAGAATAATATTCCACAACTCGCTTGCATAAATCAACAGGAAAGATTGCCGAATGTACTTTGTCGGATTTAGGACAAATCTGCCACACATTAGTAGTTTCATAGCCGTCTTTTACCTTACTATCTTCCACTATCTTACTGTCATATTGATGTATGTTCCAATCAATCAGTTTTTCCGTCTGCTTACGATAAACCATTAAGTATTCAGTTACAGGATTTGGTTTATAAGCAAGTGGCTTGCGATGTTGTGCAAAACCCCCTACTCTATTTTTGACACTATATTCAGGCTTGCACCATATAATATCATCAATAAATTCCCAGCCCATTTGAACAAGAAAATGATGAACATCAAACGGAATAGGATAACGCTTACTTGAATGAGCCCTACTTATGCGAGGCACAATCACAGGGGAAGTATTCACAATTAGAAAACGCCCTTCTTTAGTAACTCTGTAAGTTTCCAAAAAGACCTCTTCTAAAAATGCCAAATAGGCTTCATAGCTTGGGTAAATGGAGTAATCTCTTGCATTATAATATGGGGGAGAAGTGAATGTTAAATGAATGCTTTCGTCAGGCACATACTTCAAAACATCTCGCACATCACCATTTACCACAACATCTTTCAAGTAAGGATATGTTTCTGCGTGAGATAATATGCTTGTCTTCTCTTTTTGCTTAGCAAAATATTCCTTATAAATAACGGTTCTCACCATTTCATTTTCATGATTTACAAGTCCTTTTAATTGCAAATCAACAGCCTCATCACCTTTGAAAACCAACAATCCTCTAATCGCTTGACATATAATTTTAGGGTCTTCATTTGTTAGCATAGCAAAAAGAACAGATTTTGCTTTTTGACTTCTCATTCTGCCTATTGACGAAATGGCTTCCCGCTTTACAGCCGTACTTGTGTCAGTTGCAGCTACTTGATAAAGTATATCAATATAATTTTCATTTTGAAGCTTGCCTATGTTTTTAACCACCCAAAGCCTCACCTGCTCATTGTTGTAATTCAATAATGTAAATAACCAATCGGAATCAAAAGAAGTTGGTAAATAACCCAAGTTTTCAAGAATAAAAAGTAGGTTGCCACTGTTATTTTTATTTTCTTCAACAAGATGACCTATTGCTCCGTTACCTTTGAGTTTCATTTCCTTTATAAACTCCTTTGTAAGTGGAGAATAAAATGCTGGATTAGGCGTATAACTATAATTATTCTGCGGCATATCTCTATATTTTCATTTGAAAATTTATGGCAAAAGTACAAAAAATTAGGCTGCAAAGTATATCCAACCATACAAAAAAATAAATAAACCTTTTATTTTTTTTAACATCATTCTATTTCAGTGCAAAGAGGGTATGATTTTAAGGAAAAAACTATTCAAATAGTCTCATTACGGAAATACTTTTGCACAATTTTAATAGAATAACAAGGACTATTTTTCCGAAGACGTCATTTCAGGAAAATAAAACGCCGTTTTAGCATCACCAAACGCCACTTTAATTTCCTAAAGCGGCGTTTTATTTTGCCCTTCTTAGATATACTGATAATGAAACAGTTATAAAGGGTGATAAAATTACATATTTATAGTAGAAAACTTACAAAAAAAAAGCAATAACCCTTTCGGATTATTGCCAAATAAATGAATGAAAAATCGGTTTACGACTGCAAGCCTGTGATGTCTAAATTTGCCTCCTCAAAGCCCGCCTTATTGATGCTATCTTTGAAAGCCACTGACGGATAAAACCGACAATAACCTCTCTTAATGGTTGATGCATCAACCTGAGCAAGGGTCGTCTTAGCCGTTGCCGTAATGCCCGGTGCGAACATACCCAAGATGCCGAATTTCACTGCTTCTCCGTTAGTTATATGGTCGGAAACATGAATTTCAAAAGCCTTTAATGCCGCCAAAACGTCCGGATAAGAAACCGTTGTAGCATCCGAAATCTCTTTTGCAATCTGATCAATGGTTACATTGTTGATTCGGAAAATGCGAGCTAAGTATCGCGTGCCGGGATTTGACCCTGTGTGAATGTTTCTCTGCACTTTAACATATTTTATACTCATTATAAATACCTCCTTTCTGATTTTAATTGGTTCATACTTGATTTTGTTTTCGTTGTGCTTGCTTTTACAAGACTTGTTTTTACTTTTTGTTTGTACATTTGTTTGAATTTTAAGGTTAAAACTAAATAATACTGAATTCTTTTGTTGCAACATTATTCTGAATTCGTATTGCAAAGGTACGATGATAAAAAAGGATGTGAGCGTTCTTTTGTCGCTTTTTTGTAATGAATTTTTGAGTATTGGCAAGGCAGCCTTTTATGATGATAAATGGCTTATATAGCTGATTAAGACGATGTTTGCCGAAAGTCAAACATTGTTAATATATGTCAAAACTTATGAAGAAAAACCTGAAAGATGGGGTTGATAAAATGGAAAATTATTTGTATGAATTTTAAAAGCCCCTCCTCTACTCTATCGTTGGCAAAAGAGTTATTTATAGCTATAACAGTCTGTTATATAAACTTTATAGGATATTTATTTTGTCTATACGCTGCTGGTGTCTGCCGCCATCGTAATCTGATTCAAGAAAAGTCGTCAATATTTCCAAAGCCTCTTGTTGCGTTACAAAACGAGCGGGCAGGGAAATGATGTTAGCGTTGTTGTGATTGCGGGCAAGTCGTGCTATTTCTACATTCCAGCACAAGGCACAGCGGACATTAGGGTATTTGTTAGCCACCATAGCAACGCCATTTCCTGAGCCGCAGATGATAATTCCCGTCTGATACTGGTCTTCGCTTATTGCCTTCGCCAAAGGATGTATCATATCAGGATAATCCACTCTTTCAGACGAATAAGTCCCCATATCTTTGATTTGATAGCCCTTTTCTGTCAAGGCATTTTTGAGAAACTCCTTGTGAAAGAAGCCTGCGTGGTCGGAAGCCATAACAATAATTTCTGATATATTCATCATATTGTTGATAAGTTTTATGTTGTTAAAATCTTCGTTTTTTCTTACTTTCTTAAATTTAAGGTCGTTAAACGAATGGCAAAAATAGTAATAATTTTGCAAACATCTTATAATCAAAAATAAAAGTTTTTAGTTGTTAATTGTTAATATCTATGTATCTTTGCAAATTGAAATCTTGATAACTTGGTAGCCGAAATTGTGGTGTTGAAAAGTGGCAAGTTGATAACAAGATTTCAACAAATTATTGACAAAATATATGGTGATTTAATGGTATTTTTATTAACATTTTGTTGAGGTTTGTATTTTGTGAATAATGTAATAATAAATTGATTTGAAATAAATTAAATATTAAAGTTATTAAGTAGAGATGTTAATAAAATGTATAGTTTTCAGAAAGCAAAATTTTGTTAAGTTATTTTTTCAACACAACTAACAGACTATTATTATTATTATTTTTAATTTAAAAAAGAAAGTAATAATAATAAAGAACAAACGAAAGGATTGATGTATATGCACAGATTTGTTTAACTTTGCAACGCCTAATAAATTTAATTGGAAGTGAAAAAAATAATAAAATTGATGTCTTTGTTGGCTATTTTACTTGTTTTGATTATATGTGTTGTTATAACCTGTAATATTATAATATCTAAGACAAGTAATGGTTTAGTGTATAATGATGTTAATGCCGTCCCACACAATAAAGTAGGGGTGATTTTGGGAACATCAAAATATTTGAAATCAGGGCAAAAAAATATGTATTTTTTTAATCGTATTGCTGCTGTCGTTGAATTATTTAAGGCTCATAAAATAGACTATATTGTTATCAGTGGAGATAATAGCAGAAACACCTATAATGAGCCTGCGGATATGCAAAACGAATTGATAAAACATGGAGTTCCAAAGGATAAAATATATCTTGATTATGCAGGTTTTAGAACTTACGATTCGTTAATTAGAATGAATAAAATCTTTGGACAAAAGTCATTTACAATCATTTCACAGGAGTTTCATAATAGACGTGCTATTTATATTGCAAAACGATTAGATTTGAATGTTGTAGGCTTTAATGCTGAAGATGTGTCGGCATACAGTGGTTTCAAAACCAATGTAAGAGAGAAGTTTGCAAGAGTGAAAGTTTTTATTGACTTTTTAGTAAAAAAAGAGCCGAGATTTTTGGGTGAAAAGATAGAAATACATTAAAGAATATGAATAAAGATATTATAAAAGAAATACTTCGGCTGAAGCGAGAGAAAAATGCTGTATTGCTTGCTCATTATTATCAGATAAACGAGATACAAGATATTGCTGATTTCGTAGGAGATAGTCTTAATTTAGCACAACAGGCACAGCAAACTAATGCCGATATAATATTATTTTGTGGTGTTCATTTTATGGCTGAAACGGCTAAAATGCTAAATCCAAACAAGAAAGTAATAATCCCTGATATGAATGCAGGATGTTCTTTGGCTGATTCTTGTAAATACGAGGATTTTAAGGCTTTTAAGCAACAGTATCTAGACCATAAAGTCATATCTTACATCAATTGCTCGGCAGAAATTAAGACGTTGTCCGATATTATATGTACGTCTGGAAATGCCTTACAATTAGTTAATTCACTACCTCAAAATGAGAAAATAATATTCGCCCCAGATAAGAATCTCGGAGGCTATCTTAACCGAATAACAGGTCGAAATATGGTTTTATGGAATGGAACTTGCGAAGTACATCAGCTGCTTACCGCCGAGCATATACTAAAACTAAAACTTCAAAACAAAGATGCAACTCTCATTGCTCACCCTGAATGCAACAATTCTGTCCTTGAACTTGCCGACTTCATTGGTTCAACACAGGCGATGATTAAATTTGTGCAACAAAGCAAAGAAAGCAAATTTTTAGTTGCCACTGAATCGGGAATAGTTCATCAGTTGAAAAAAGACAATCCACAAAAAGAATTTATAGTAGTAACACAGGACGAAAGTTGTGCTTGTAACGATTGTCAATATATGAAATTAAATACTTTGGGAAAAGTACTTCAGTCTTTGGAAACTGAAACTTACGAAATCAACCTTTCGCAAGATTTGATTGAAAGGGCAAAAAAGCCAATCATTCGTATGTTGGAGATGTCAAAAAGTCTTGGAATAATAAAATAGGATAAAATTTTGTTCAGTTTTATTGGACATATGTTTTAGTAGATATAAATTTAATAACCATATAATTAGAATTTAAAAATGGCAAAAAAACAATCACAAAGTCGCTCCATAATTCGCACGGATTTTTTCAGCCGATACTTTTCCTTATCCGTTAAATTCTCAAAGCAACTTCAAAACAATATTTTTCCAATATCAAATTTTGGAAAAGCAATTTTAATCTTCGCTTTCGCCTTTCTTCCTTTTGCGAGTTTTTCTCAGTCTTACAATTATGTCAATTATTGTCTCGACACTCTGACTTCAAAAACGATGTCGGGCAGAGGCTATCAGGATGATGCCGATAAAAAGGCTGCAACATTCATTGCCAACGAATTACAGGCTAATGGGGTGAAACAAATCAATATCTCTTACTTTCAACCATTTGATATACAGATAAATAATATCAATTCCGCCGTTTTGAAACTCCATAACAAAGATAGCATAAAACAAATTGGCGTAGATTTTGTTGTTTCTGGCACTTCACCAAGCTGTGATATTGAGTTGATTAAAGCAAAAGCAATAGTCTTTAATTCAAAATCCCAAACTGATAACATCAAAAAAGACAAATTAAATAACAAAGTCTTAATTTTCAACCAAGATTTTAAAAACAAAAACGCCACTCCCCTATCCTATCGTGATATTATACTATATTTAAGAGAGTTAAAGAAAGAAAAAATAGTACCGAAGCTTGTAATAATTCAGGGATTTGACAAAATACAATACCCGATTTCTACCTCAGTTGGTAAATATCCTACTTTGCTTTTGAAAGGCTGTGATTTAAGCACGAAGATTGACTATTTGCACCTGACCATTGAGGCAAAATATGAAGATAAATATCAGACTCAGAACGTCTGGGCTATGGTTGAAGGAACGCAATGTAAGGATAGTTTTTTCGTTTTCACTGCTCACTATGATCATCTTGGTAGAGTAGGGGAGGCGTACTATCCCGGAGCCGCCGATAACGCAAGTGGGACATCGGTAGTGCTTGATTTGGCAAGGTCATATGCTCAAAATCCTGCTGAATATTCTGTTCTTTTTATCTTCTTTTCGGGGGAAGAAATAGGTCTTTTAGGATCTTATTATGCCGCTGCTAACCCTCTGATTGACCTCACGAAGATTAAATTTCTCTTTAATTTGGATATGTGCGGCACAGGTTCGGGTGGCGTTGCTGTTATCAATGGGCAAAAAGAGCGTAGGGCAGGGGAGTTGTTGCAAAAAATCAATGATGAGAATCACTATTTCCTTAAAGTTAATCTTGGAGAGGAATCGTGCAATAGTGACCATTGTCCGTTCATTCAAAAGGGCGTTCCTGCTCACTTTCTCTTCACTTATGGGTGCGAATATAACGAATATCACACCATTTATGACGATGGCAAAGAGCTTGGCTTCACAAAACATCTTGATTTCTGCAATTTGCTAAAAGAATTTGTGAGAAGATACCGATAAATGTTTCACGTGGTAGAGCTAATTAAAGATGCTGAATATTAGTCTTTAAGATGGTATTTGTTTAATAGACAATAACCTCTTTTCTATGCACTATGTTGGAATTTTAGACTTCCTATAAAGTAGCGAAAGTAAGATATTTTATTTGTTTATTGTAAATGCGAATACCAAAACGTTACTTCAGATTTCTAAAACGCCGCTTTAATTTTCTAAAGTGGCGTTTCGTGACGCTAAAGCGGCGTTTCATTTTTCCGAAGTATAATAACAGTTCCGCGAAGTTCTCCAAAAAAGTAGTCATAGTTCGCTTTGGATATTTTTTTGTACCTTTGTCCCCTCAAATTAAGATAAAAACAACATAAGATATGACATTCAAAGAATCTATTTTAGAGGGTATCCCAAGTTATTTACCCCAAGCAAAAGCGTATGATAAGACTGTGAGCCATGCTCCCAAACGTAAGGATATATTAACCAAAGAGCAAAAGAAGTTATCTGTAAGAAACGCTTTGCGGTACTTTGAGCCTGCCCTTCACGAGGCTTTGGCAAAGGAATTTGCGGATGAATTAGAGCAGTATGGGCGTATCTATATGTATCGTTATCGTCCTGATTATGATATGTACGCACGACCTATTAACGACTATCCTGCAAAGTGCCAACAGGCTGCAGCGATTATGTTGATGATACAGAACAATCTTGACGCTGCGGTGGCTCAGCACCCTCACGAACTTATTGTTTATGGTGGGAATGGTGCTGCTTTCCAAAACTGGGCTCAATACAGGTTGGCAATGAAATATCTGTCTGAAATGACCGATGAGCAGACGCTTGTTATGTATTCTGGACATCCGATGGGTCTCTATCCAAGCCATAAGGACGCACCAAGGGTTGTTGTTACCAATGGAATGATGATACCTAATTACTCTAAGCCTGACGATTGGGAACGTTACAACGCTATGGGTGTTACGCAATATGGACAGATGACAGCAGGCTCTTATATGTATATTGGACCGCAAGGCATAGTGCATGGAACGACAATAACGGTTTTGAATGCAGGACGGAAGATAGGCAATGACGGCTTGGCAGGGAAGTTATTTATTACAGCTGGTCTTGGCGGTATGTCAGGGGCTCAACCAAAGGCAGCCAACATAGCAGGGTGTGTTTCTATCACGGCAGAAATCAATCCCTTAGCGACAAACAAACGACACGAGCAAGGCTGGGTTGATGAGGTCTATTCTGACTTAAAACAACTGATGAATAGAGTAGGGGAGGCTCAAAAAAATAAAGAGGTTGTCTCCTTTGCTTATCAGGGAAATGTTGTTGATTTGTGGGAATACCTTGCCGAGCATAACATTAAGGTAGATATAGGGTCAGACCAGACATCGTTACATAACCCTTGGGCAGGTGGTTATTACCCTGTCGGCATTAGCTTGAAGGAGTCTAATAAAATGATGTCAGAACAGCCCGAACTCTTTAAGCAAAAGGTGCAAGAGACGTTAAGAAGACATATTGCAGCTGTAAATAAACTAACGGCTAATGGTATGTATTTCTTTGATTATGGCAATGCCTTTTTGTTGGAGTCAAGCAGGGCAGGGGCTGATGTGATGAAAGCAGACGGTACTTTCCGTTACCCGTCCTATGTTCAGGATATAATGGGACCGATGTGTTTTGATTATGGCTTTGGACCTTTCCGTTGGGTTTGTACTTCGGGCAAGGCGGAGGATTTAGACACGTCAGACCACATTGCAATGGAGGTTTTGGAAGAAATAGCAAAGCATTCTCCCTGTGAAATACAGCAACAAATGCGAGACAATATAACATGGATAAAAGGAGCAAAAGCAAATCATTTAGTTGTCGGTTCGCAAGCTCGGATTCTCTATGCCGACTGCGAAGGTCGCACACAGATAGCAGCAGCCTTCAACAAAGCCATAGCGGAGGGAAAGATTTCTGCCCCAATAGTTTTAGGTAGAGATCATCACGATGTATCAGGCACGGACTCGCCTTTCAGAGAGACTTCCAATATCTATGACGGCTCATCATTTACAGCTGATATGGCTGTGCAAAACTGTATTGGTGATAGCTTCCGAGGAGCTACTTGGGTCTCTATTCATAATGGAGGAGGAGTAGGCTGGGGCGAAGTAATCAATGGTGGCTTTGGAATGGTGATTGACGGCTCTGATGATGCGGACAGAAGGCTTCGCAATATGCTTTTCTGGGATGTCAATAATGGAATATCACGCCGTTCATGGGCAAGAAACGAACCCGCAATCTTTGCTATCAAACGTGCAATGGAAGTCAATCCTTTATTGAAAGTAACGTTGCCTAATTTCGCCGATGATAGATTGATAAATGAAATAATTAAAGTTGATTGAATATGAAAAAACGAATTTTGTTATTGATTATTTGTATAATTTCTTTTTCTTGTGATTTTGTAAGTTCTATTCCTTTTAAAAATAAAACAGACCATACAATATATGTTGTTGCGTATTACAAAGATAGAGATGGGAAAACAGACTATAATTCAGTAAAGATTGATACAAATGATGTAGGGAACCCGATATTTTTAATGAACAGACATATTGAAGATTTGTTTAGTAATAATCGTAACGAAAATCCTTATTTTTTAATTTTCCATATAGATACTGTACAAAAGTATTCTAATCATTCTTATAAATCACTTGAAAACGAGCATCTTTATGAAGCAAAATTAGTTTTTACAAAAGATGAAATGGAAAACAATGATTGGAAAATAATTTATGAATAAGAGCGACAAATTTAGACAAGTTGCTGGTTGAAAAAAACGTGCAATGAAAATAAATGATTAAATGAAACAATGGTTCGCTTTATACACACAACCAAGAAAGGAAAAGGTTCTTGATGCCGAGTTTAAGAAACGTGGTATAGAGTCTTTCTTGCCGTTGAAGAAAAGTTTAAGGCAATGGAAAGACAGAAAGAAATTGATAGAAGTTCCGTTGTTTTCTTCTTACGTTTTCGTCAGAGAGGAAGCTACAAACCTATATGGTGTCTTGCAGATACCGGGCTGCGTTCGCTTTATTTTTTTTGACGGAAAGCCTGTCCCAATTCCAGACTATCAAATTGAATCGGTAAGAATTTTATTAGAACAGGAAGTAGAGTTTGAATTGAAGTCTGCAAATGCCAAAGTAGGGGATAGAGTTAAGATAAGAGAGGGCAGGTTTTCGGGGCTTTGTGGCGTTATAAAACATGAACAAAACAAAACAAAATTCTCCATCGTCATTGACGCCTTGCAGGTGGATATGTCAATAATAGTAGATAAGTCAGAAGTTCAATTAGTAGAAACAATAAAATAATACAACACAATGAAGCAGTTTTTTAAATTTACGTTTGCGTCTTGCTTAGGAATCTTTATAAGCATGGTGCTATTGGTTTTGATTTCAATAGGAATCATCTCCTCAATTGCGTCCTCTTCTAAGAAAACAGTAGAGATAGAGGATAATTCAGTCTTGGTGCTCAACCTTGACAAACCTATTTACGACAGGGAAGTTAGCGATTTGTCCGCTGCCTTCAATATTATGTCGGGTGAAATGGATATGAGACCTTCCATAGGTCTAACGGAGTTTGTTGAGGTTATCAAAAAGGCAAAGACCGACAACAATATTAAAGCCATAATGCTTGACGTATCAGTCTTGCAAACCAGCGGTTGGGCAACGGTTGATGATATGAGGGAAGCCTTATTAGACTTTAAAACTTCGGGTAAGAAGATTTATGCTTACAGTGATATGTGTATGCAGAATGCTTATTACTTGGCAAGTGTCGCCGATGAGATTTACCTCAATCCTGCTGGTATGGTAATGCTTACGGGGCTTGGTGCTGAGGTGATGTACCTTAAAGACTTACTGACGAAGTTTGACATAGATGTTGATTTAATAAGACCTGCCAACAATGCCTATAAGAGTGCCGGAGAGATGTTTATCTCAAATAAGATGTCGGACGCAAATAGAGAGCAGATAAAGACTTATCTTAACTCAATATGGGGTCATATCGCTAAAAATATAGCCCAATCCCGCAAGATAGACGAGGCTACTTTGAATGATAAAATATCCAAACTGGAAGCCTTTTTGCCAGAAGACGCCGTTAAGGCAAAGCTAATAGACAAACTAATCTTTAAGACAGATGTTGAAGACTTGATTACAAAACAACTAAAAGCCAAACAAACATCAACAAACGACATAAAATTTGTCAAATACGCTAAATATAGGAATACCATTCAGTCTATCCATTCTTCCGCCAGCGAGAATATAGCCATCGTTTATGCTTTCGGTGATGTGAAACAGGGCAAGGGAAATGACTTGTCAATAGGTGCGGAGTCTATCGTCCGTTCTATCCAAAAGGCTGTTGCCAACAAAAAGGTTAAAGCAATCGTTTTAAGAGTTAATTCTCACGGAGGAGACGCCATTGCTTCGGAACTGATAACCAATGAGGTCATTAAGGCAAAGAAAGTCAAACCTGTAATCGTTTCAATGGGTGATGTGGCGGCTTCGGCAGGTTATGAAATTTCTTCAAATGCCACCAAGATTGTCGCTTCGCCTATTTCTATCACAGGTTCTATTGGAGTCTTCGGCACCGTGCCTAATTTCGGCAAATTGTTACGCAATAAGTTCGGTGTGGTCTTTGATACGGTTCAAACACATGCCAATTCCAATATGCTGTCCGTTACCAAGCCAATGTCTAAAGAGGCAAGAATGGTTATGCAACGCAATGTGGAGAACTTCTATCAAAACTTCATTTCACGCGTTGCTCAAGGCAGAAACCTGAAAGTAGAGTTTGTAGATAGCATTGCCAGAGGTAGAGTGTGGAGTGGGGAAGACGCTAAACGCTTAGGGCTTATTGACGAAATAGGCGGTTTGAATAAGGCAATTACCATTGCGGCAAAGGAGGCTAAATTGACTTCTTACGGTATCGTTACCTACCCTAAACAAAAGGATTTAACAACTCAAATTATTGATGCAATGAGCGGTAACGAGGAAATGAAATTGTATGGCGATACATCTCCAAATGCTTCAAGCCTCTTGCTCCAACTACGCGATATATCACAAATGCAAGGCATTCAGAAGCGGCTTCCTTATATTATTTCCTTCTGATATTGCGGTGAATAATGAATCGGATACTTTGTTTCCTTGCTCTAAATTTCCTTTCTTTCGGATTATCGGCTCAGGCTATCAAATCCGAACCTTTGAGCAAGGAAACAGAGGCTCAGGTTCAGTCCATAATTCTTGCCAATCGTCTCAATAAATTCATAAAATCGGGCAATATTGAATTCGGTTCTTTTTACATTGGCAATATCTTTCATTTCCTTTCTTTCAACCCAATAGAGCGAACAAGGCTACGGTTAAGTGGCGGAATGAACCTTGACAATGGTCTGTCGGCTAACGCTTTGGTGGCTTGGGGAACAAAGGATAAATCCCTCAAATACTCTTTTAGTGCGTCCTATCGCTTTTCTGCCGCCAGCAATATTCAAAACACCACAACCATAACCCATTTTGACAACACCTATCTCCCTTATCTTGCGTCCTATGACCATATTCTCAACTCAACAGGAACAGATGCTGATTTTTTCCTTTTAAGGCGAAAAATGTATGGAATAACCAACTCTACCAATGTCCTTTTCAACTCTTCTACACTAAGAATTGACGCTAACTTTTCAAGGAACAGAATTCGGAAATACCTGCCTGAAAAAGAGAAAGAGGGCGTTGAACCAATGAAAGCAAACTTCATCTACCCCAGCCTGCAACTCACTTGGTCTGAAAGAACAGACAACACAGAGGAACAGGTTATCGTCTCTCGCTATCAGCGATTTGATAATTTTATTGCCCTTTCTTTTGGTGGTGAGTTTTTTGTTTGGGATGATGATGTGAGCAATCGTAGCCGCATAACTCTGTCTGGGCAAAAGCGAATTCCCTTTTCAGATTACCGATATGGCTGTTTGGATTTAGCACTTGATGTTGGACATATTTCAAAAGATGTTTCACGTGGTGGTTTATTTTATCCGCAGAGCCAAATTGGTTATGTATCACATTCTTATGCCTTTTTGGTTATACCCTATTCTCATTTTGCAAACACAAGATTTGCTTCTGCTGCAATAGGTCTTAATTCTGGTGGAATGATGCTTAATAATATTGATTTCTTTCGCAAGTTTCACGGCAATGAATTTCTTACATTTAAGTCTTATCTCTCTGATTATGAGCCTTATTACGAGATTTCATTTGGTGTAGATAACATTCTGGACTTGCTGGGTTTTGAGTTAGCCTATTCATCTTTGAATAAATTTGGGTGTTTTTTGCGATTGCGAGTCTCTTTTTAGCCATTGCTTCCAATATCGTCCTGTTCTATTTTTCTAAAGCGGCGTTTCGTGACGCTAAAGTGGCGTTTCAGCGTCACGAAACGCCGCTTTAGGAAAATGAAGCAGAGTTTGGTTTTGACGAAAGGGCACAAGAAAAAAGGATAATAGATTATCCTGACGAAATTTTAATAGAAAAAAAGTTTGTTGTATCGGAATATTACTCTTTTACATTCATCGCCTGCCTCAATCCGCTGCCCAGCATAATGAAAGCAAAGACAAGAAGCATTATTGCAATACCCGGAATGATTGCCATATATGCAGCGTCTAATATTATGTAGCCGTAGTTTTCCTTTATCATTGTGCCCCAAGACGGCATAGGAGGTTGGACGCCTATACCTAGAAAACTCAACCCTGCTTCCTGCAGAATAGCGGTGGCAAAGTTAGACGCCGTTATAACAGTTGCTGTTCCTACAACATTTGGAAGGATATGGCGAAAGATGATACGAAAGTTGGAGAATCCTAAAGCTCTACCGGCTTCAATAAATTCCTTTTCCTTAATAGAAAGGACTTGTCCCCGAACCATACGAGCCAAATCTACCCACATCGTCAAGCCAACGGCAATAAAGACCTGCCAAAAGCCTTTGCCCAAAGCAAAAGTAATAGCAATGACAAGCAAAATGGTAGGCACAGACCATACCACATTTATCAACCAAACGATAACCTTATCAAGCCAGCCACCGAAATAACCCGCAATAGCCCCAAGCGTAACTCCAATAACGACAGCAATAATGACGGCTATCAGTCCTATGGAAAGACTAACTCGCGTACCAATCATAAGTTGCGACAGCATATCCCTGCCGTAGCGGTCTGTGCCGAGAATATAGTGCTTGGTTACAATGTCATAATGCTTATTTGAAACACTAATCACCTCACCTTCGTTGGGATTATCACCTGTAAAAGTCTCGGCATAAAGTTTATTATTCTTTGTCCAATGCTTGTAAATAGGGATAGAAGTGCAGGTATTCTTTTTTCCAAAGAGCATTGTCTTGATAAAGCTCTGCTTTTCGGCGGGTTTATCATAAATCTGAAGCATTTGAACTTTGAAACCGGGCTTTTGAACAGCTATTTCAAGGTGTTGGTCATTGGCATAAGGCGTTTGGTCTGAGGTTATGAGGTATCCAAGAATGGCAATAAGGGTAAAGAAAACAATTATACAGAGGCTCGCCACTGATAAAGGATTTTTGCGAAACCTAACCCACGTATCAGATGAAAGTTTTCCGTAATTCTGCTGCTTTCTTTTACGAAGGAACATTGCCTATTTCTTAATAGTGAAAGCCAAAGCGTAGAGTTTAATCTGTTTAACCATTGCCAGCAAACCATTGGAACGAGTGGGTGAAAGGTGAGAAGTAAGCCCTATTTTATCAATAAAGTACAGGTTACTGTCATAAACATCTTGTGGCTCTTGGTCATTGAAGACTTTAAGCAGCAAAGAAATAATACCTTTTGTTATAACGGCATCACTATCGGCTGTTATCTGCATCCTGCCATCTGAATTGACTTTTGCACTAACCCAAACTCTAGATTGACAACCTTGTATTAAGTTATTTTCTGTCTTGTCTCTTTCTTCAATGAGAGGACATTGGTTGCCCAACTCTATAAGATAATTATACTTGTCCATCCAATCCTCAAACAGATTAAATTCATCAATTATCTGGTCTTGTATTTCATTTATTATCATACGCAAGTATCATATTTTAGAATGCAAAAGTAGTTTATTTTTACGACTTATGGTATCAAAACAAAAAAAAGCGTCCTCTCAATTAAGAGAAAACGCCTCATAATAAACATGAAAATGAATTATTCTATAACTAAATTCCAGTTGCGTTTGTCTTCAATTACACCTTCTTGAATGCCTTTCAAAGTCTGATAAAGTTTAGTGCAAACGACTCCCGGCTCACTGCCAAAGTTATATTGCTTGCCCGTACCTCTATCAACAATCTGACAGATAGGTGAAACAACCGCTGCAGTACCGCAAGCTGCCACTTCTTCAAAAGCAGAAAGCTCTTCAACAGCAATATGTCGCTGCTCTACTTTCAATCCCATTTCTTCTGCCAATTCTCTTAGCGACATATTGGTAATGGACGGAAGGATAGACGTAGATTGTGGCGTGATGTAAGTATTATCTTTTATGGCAAAGAAGTTTGCCGCTCCTGCTTCATCAATATACTTCTTCTCTTTTGCGTCAAGATAGATACAGTTTGAGAAACCCTCATCGTGAGCTCTTTGTCCAGAAGCAAGAGATGCAGCATAGTTACCACCCACCTTCAAAGTACCTGTTCCCAATGGAGCAGCACGGTCGGCATCTTCTACTATTTGCATCTTCACCGGCTTAAAACCTTCCTTAAAGTAAGGTCCAACAGGTCCGGCAAAGACTATAAACAAGTACTCGTCTGCAGGCTTCACGCCCACCTCTGCACCAGTACCAATCAACAAAGGACGAAGGTACAAAGACGCCCCACTACCAGCCGGTGGCACAAAACGCTCATTTCTCTTCACCGCTTCAACGCATGCTTTAACAAACATATCCTCCGGTACAGGAGCCATCATAACCCCATTTGCCGAGCGGATAAGACGTTTTGCATTTTCGTAAGGACGGAACAAACGTATCTTGCCGTCAATACCACGAAAGGCTTTCAGCCCCTCAAAGGCTTCTTGTCCGTAATGCAGACAAGTAGCTGCCATGTGCATAGTAATAACTTCCGAATCAGTAATTTCTAACTCACCCCATTTGCCGTTGCGGTAGTACGAACGGACATTATAATCGGTCTTATAGTAACCGAAAGGAAGCTCTTTCCAATTTATATCTGACATATCTTATTATTTTTTTATGTTTTGTTATTTATAAGAAAGTGCAAAGGTAATAAATTTTAATAAAATAGCATTAAAATTTAGATTTTTGCTCCCCTGTGTGAGGTATAATAATATGATATTAAAAGCAACAAGCGTCATAATGCTCCAAAATCTCATTTTCACCAAAATCAAATTATACCTTGTTTTCTTGAAGCGGGGGTTGGGGTGGCGGTAAAGCCCCGTTTGGGGGACGAAAAGCCCCCATATTTATAAAAATGGGGGGTTTTTTTTTT
>JAISLH010000113.1 GCA_031260565.1 Bacteroidales bacterium | reverse complement strand
CAAGAACCGTCTTCTTTATCTTGTTTGTATTGTCCTTCACTTCCTTTATTGCCATTGGAACGATAGTAATAAACCCATTTACCTTCACGTTTGCCTTCCTTTAGCGTGCCTTCCATTTCTTTGTATCCATTCTCATACCACCAAACAACGTTGCCGTCAAGTTCATTGTCCTTGTAAGCACCTGTCATTTTAGGCTTGCCATTGCTGAAAAACTCTTTGTATTCTCCTTGTTTGACACCTTCAACCACAGCAACAGAGTAATATAGCCGACCATTGTCATAATAAGCCTTATTTTCACCAGAGCCTGTTACGTATTCAACATTCTGGACGTTGCCGTCCTCAAAATAATCTGTCCAAATGCCAATCTTATAGCCCTTTTCGTTGTACGTTCCGTTGCGAAGAGTATTGCCATTAGCATAAAACCACGTCCATTCACCTGTTCTGGTAACGGCAGAGGTCTTAAAGCCCTGAAGCATTACCTGACCATTGGCGTAGTATTCTATATATTCGTTAGCCTTTTGAGCATTTGCAAAGACAAACGCAAACAATGTGAAAAGGAAAGCAAAATACGATTTTTTCATATTAAGGTATGGCTTTTATTGTCTTGAATATGTAATTTCTATTCTTGCAGGATTTGTAGGGTGAGTTGGACTGTTAAGAATAATCCTGTGAGGTGTGAGAGCCCTTGACGGAAGATGGATATAGAGATTGTGGCTTGGGTGATCACCTTTCATACATTTGAAGAGGTGCTGTGTAATTCTCATTCGGTAAGAATTAGATTTTGCATCATAATATCCATTGAAATAGCTGGCACTTGAAGCCAAATCATCAACATATTTAAGCACTCCAGCAGTGTCGTAAGCACAATATAGAGTGGAAGGATAGTCATTAGAAAAATTATTATCAGCGACAGGCAAAACCAAAACAGCTTGGTTAATGGCACTACCTTTTATTTCGTCTAAATTATACCACTGCAGAAGGCTATCAATACTTATCTTAGCCATTGAAATGCCTAATCCACCAATGTACATTGTGTTGTTATAGTTTTCGCTCTTGAGCGTATCGGTTGCAAGGGAAGCAATGTTACTGCCACTGAAATTATACTTAATCTGAGCAAAGCGTTTGCTGTTCTTATCTACAACGAGTCTATATTTCAAATTTCTGTTGTCATTGTCGGAATAATAAATAAATATTCCAGAAGTTTGATTTGTTAAGCTGAACTGAGCAAGCATTCCATTAGAAGCTGATGAAGCAGGAGAGGCTTTTATCCGCAAGCCTTTTAACCATTGCTGAAAGGCAGCATTGTCTGCAAAACTTTGTTGATGAAGTCTGTTAATAAAATCATCTGACAACTTTAAACGGAGCTGCTTTGTTATCGTGTCTTCACCCAAAACCATTATAGTATCAGGATTGAAAACCACACTGCCGCTGAACAAGGGCTGATTGGTGGAGACCTCTACGCTGTCAAAAGCACAAGCCGTGTCCATAATATCACCTGCAAGCTCCCTTACTTCAACATGCATTTGCATCGTTCTAATAGCAGTATCCTTAGTAAAAGAGTCGGTATAGTACAACCCTAAAACAATGGAATCAATATTTAAGGTAGTAAAATCTTTGCTGTCTGGCAGGCTTATCTGCGTGTAAATCGTGGAAGAAACACTACCAAATGTGTTATCCTGATAAGAACCTAATGCGTAGATTTCCGCACCTGATGTCTTCATACTATCTTCGTGAAAAAAGACAGAATGCAACGTCAAAGCGTCATAATGATTAAAATGAAGCTCATCTTGATTGACTAACTCCAAACCCAAATTCTCATCTTCATCAACGCAAGAAGCGGCAACAAAGGGTAGAAACATCAAAACATACTTTAATTTCTTTAACATATATTGTTTGATTAAATGATTATAAAGTCTAAAACGTGCAAAGCATTTATTTGTTGTATGAAAAACAAAATTTAATCATCTTCCACCATTATTGAGTTGTATAGCTCATTAATTGGTTCGGCAATATCAGGTATTGGAGCATACTCTACGATAGGCTTCTTTAATTCTCGTGCATAAGCAATGAGGCTTGGATTAACCTTTTCGTCCATAAGTACAATCCCGTCCGAATAAGTAATAGCTGCCTTCATCATACCAACATAATTAGGCGTCTTATAATTATCCCAATCCTTAGCCGTGCCTCCGTCGTGTTTCAGCTTGCGGATAATGGATTCATCAAGTGCATCTTCAAAGTCATCACCATAAAGAGACAAAACAACCTTGCTTTCCGAAAAGTAAGGGTTATTTTTATAGACAGCTCGCTTTATGTAAAACGGAATTAGAGAAGAGAACCAACCGGAACAATGAATGATAGACGGCTTCCAACTAAGTTTCTTTATCGTTTCCAAAACGCCATGAGAAAAGAAGACTGCCCGAGCAGGATTATCCTCAAACAAGTTTCCGTTAGCATCTCTAACATCAAACTTACGCCGAAAGTAGTCATCGTTGTCAATAAAATAAACCTGCAATCGTGCTGAAGGAATAGACGCTACCTTTATTAATAAGGGGTGGTCGGTGTTGTCAATAACAATGTTCAAACCCGAAAGACGTATAACCTCGTGTAGTTGATTCTTTCTTTCATTGATGTTTCCGAAGTCGGGCATAAATACTCGTACCTCTTTATCACATTGGTCTTGCATTATCTGCGGAAGAAATCTTCCTACGATTGATATTTCGGTTTCGGGCGTATAAGGATACGTTTCTTGGTTAATGTATAAGATTTTACCTTTCATAGAAGTTTGGTGAATTGGACTGCAAAGGTACGAAAAAAAAACGAAACAGCAACTTTAAGCAGTAAAAAAACTATTTGAAGGCAAAGGCTTGCAATGTTTTTCCCCTGCAAAAACTAATAAAATGTCTCCAATAAACCAACCTATTCCACTACAAACTTCTTTGTCGTTACCCCTTTGTCAGTATGCAGTTTTGCAACATAGTTTCCTTTAGCAAAGTTGCTAACATCTATCGTAGTCTTAGTTCCTGCATAAACTTTTTGCCCCAAAAGATTAAAAATTTCAACACCTTCAATCTTATCAACGCAAGCAATATTCAACACATCCTTTGCTGGATTTGGATAAATGCTAACCTCTGCCACACCATCAACATCATTCAAACTATTTTCAGCAAAACATTCTCCATAATTAAACCCACTCCAATACTGAGCAGCCATATAATCATCTTCGCTAACACAAGGAACATAGAAAACAGCATTAGCACTTATACCAGAAAAAGTAGAAGAAGTTATAGTTGGTGGTGTAATAGCAAGACAAGTTATTGAAGCCAACCCTGTACAATCGCTAAAAGCATAACTTTCAATTGACGTTACAGAATTACCAATAGTTACTGACGTTAAACCACTACAATTAGCAAAAGCACCATGTCCAATTGACGTTACAGAATTCCCAATAGTTACTGACGTTAAACCACTACAATGTTCAAAAGCATCCTGTCCAATTGACGTTACAGAATTAGGAATAGTTAATGACGTTAAACCACTACAATTTTGAAAAGCATAACTTCCAATTGACGTTACATAATTACCAATAGTTACTGACATTAAACCTGTACATTCTCTAAAAGCACCCTGTCCAATTGACGTTACAGAATTAGGAATAGTTACTGACGTTAATCCACTACAAACAGCAAAAGCATAACTTCCAATTGACGTTACAGAATTAGGGATAGTTACTGACGTTAATCCACTACAACTACCAAAAGCCCCATCTCCGATTGACGTTACAGAATTACCAATAGTTACTGACGTTAAACCTGTACATTCTGAAAAAGCAGCATCTCCAATTGACGTTACAGAATTAGGAATGGTTACTGACGTTAATCCACTACAATGAACAAAAGCCCGCGATCCAATTGACGTAACAGCATCATAAGAAATAAAATCATCTTTCCCGATTTTTTTCTGCTTCTTTTCTAAAGTATTACCCATAAATGCGCCTCCTATCATAAAAGTTCCTTCAGAAGTAGTATATCCATTTGTTGTTTTAAGGTTTATCGTTATGTCTGTTCTGTTTGCAGCATCCAAAATTTGTTGCCCTTCCGCTGATATTTCTCCTTTCCCAATATAAGTAGCACCAACTTTGCCATTACTACCCATTGATGTTTTAATTCCATAGCGTTTTGCACCCTTTTCAAGCTGTTTATATGCTGCTCCTTGTTCGCTTCCAGTTATGTATATTTCCATCCCATTCGGATCAATATACTTTACAGGATTATTGGCACAATAAACATAAGGCGATAAATGCGGATACTTATGAGCCATCGGGTCAACCGACAGCCAAATACCCAACTCACTATCCTCCGAAACCCCGACATTCCCCGCATAATACCTCGCTCCATAGTAAGAGTAGCCACTTTCTGCATCTAATTCTTTGCCGTTGAACTTGTGAGGCGTAGTATATACAGGATTATAAGAAGTTTTATCTACCCAGCTTTCTCCATAAGGCATATACGCAAG
>JAISLH010000077.1 GCA_031260565.1 Bacteroidales bacterium | reverse complement strand
GTTTTAATTTTCTAAAGTGGCGTTTCGTGACGCTGAAACGCCACTTTAATTTTGGCAAAAAGCACGAAAAAGGGGATAAAATACCATATTATCCCCATAAAGTTATATACTGCGTTATTGCAATAAGGTTACATAAATTTATATAAAACCATCACGTTCGCATCTCTAAAAAGGGATGGTTTTTAATGTCATTTTGTTGCATTAAATTTGTAATTTGTATTGATGTTTTTTGATATTGATTTGTCATAGTCGTATTTTGGTTTGAGAGTGCAAAAGTACAAAAAAATATTGCTAGCAGAGGTGAGCATTAAATATTTTTTTGTACTTTTGCCCTTTCTAAACAAAGTAAAAAAATGAGAAAAACTATTCTAACATTATTATTAGCATTTGCGGCTCAAAGCCTTATTGCTCAAAATCCTTTGGAAGGTTACACCAAATCAGACGCCGGCGTTTGGTATAAGTTTGAAAAACGTAACGATAAAGGCACTCCCGTAAAAGAAGGTGACATTATCATCGGACAAGCGTCCATAAAACTTGGTGATTCGCTTACTATGAACGGATTTATGTACCCTGCTCAGCCTATATTTATGGCAACGATGAAGCAGAACGTGTTTAAGGGAGACCTGATGGAAGGTCTGTTTTTGATGAAAGCTGGTGAGGTTTGCACATTCGCTTTTCCATACGATTCTATCGGGAAAGCCATGCAGTTACCTCCGTTTTTCAAGCAAGAGGAGTACGCCTATTTTAGGGTAAGCATTGATTCCCTCACAACAGAAGAGGCGATGAGAAAGGCAGATTCTATCAATTATATAGAGCAATCAAAGCTTGCCGACAGCCTTGAGAAAGAAGAAAGCGGTAAAATAGCCAAGTACTTAAAGGAAAAAGGATATAGCAACGAGGCTGTCAATGGTGTCTATCTTCATCACATATCTAAGGGTAGCGAAGCGAAACCTGACAGTACAGATAACGTTAAAGTGAATTATGTAGGTCGCTTTCTGGACGGCAAACTCTTTGACACAAGTGTAGAGGAAGTTGCGAAGGCGGAAGGAATGCACCAGCAAGGCAGAGCATACGAGCCGTTAGCATTTACCATTGGGCGTAGAATGATGATTGATGGCTTTGAACGTGGCGTCAAGATGATGAATGAAGGCGGCAAGGCAATAGTCGTTATCCCTTCTGCATTGGCTTACGGAGGGCAACAGAGAGGTGAGATACCTCCTTTCTCTCCATTGGTTTTTGAAATTGAATTAGTAAGTATAGAGAAAGCAATAGATATAGCACCTGCACCAAAGCCTGCCCAAACAATAAAAGTAGAACCAAAAACAAAGTAAATGCAACTGAACTTAACAAGACCATTAGTAGTCTTTGACCTTGAAACAACTGGCGTTATTGTTGGACATGACCGCATAATAGAAGTATGTCTGCTCAAAGTTATGCCCAATGGAACGGAAGAAGAAAAGACTATAAGACTCAATCCTCAAATGCCTATCCCTCCTGAGGCTACTGCCATTCACGGTATAACCAATGAAGACGTTTATAACAAGCTAACCTTTGAAGAAGTGGCTCAAGAGTTGCTGGATTTCATAGGAAGAGCTGACTTAGCGGGCTTTAACTCCAATCGTTTTGACGTTCCTATGCTTGTGGAAGAGTTTTTGCGTGTGGGTGTTGAGTTTCCTTTGCGTGGCAGACGGCTGATTGACGCTCAGAATATCTTTCACAAGATGGAGCCAAGGTCTCTAAAAGGTGCTTATAAGTTCTATTGCAAGAAAGATTTGATTGATAACCACAGTGCTTCTGCTGATACCCGTGCTACGTATGAGGTATTGAAGGCACAGCTTGATTATTACAACGGAAGGGAATACGAAGATGATAAAGGTGAAGTATCGGTTCCGGTGGTTAATGACTTGGACGCTTTGCACCAGTTTAGTATCTATCTCAAGAGTGCGGATTTGGCTGCTTTTATCTGTTATAATGATGACGGGAAAGAAATATTTAATTTCGGTAAATACAAAGGGCAGTTGGTTGAAAGCGTAATTCGTAATGACCTTTCATACTACAAATGGGTTATGAATTCAGACTTCCCCCGCTTTACCAAACGAATATTGGAGGAAATAAAGAACAGAAAAAAATGAAGATAATATGTATAGGTCGCAACTACTCTGCTCATGCTTTGGAATTGAAACACAGCATACCGAGTGAGCCTATATTCTTTCTCAAACCTGATACGGCTCTCGCACAAAGTGATGAGCCGTTTTATTTACCCGACTTTTCGCAGCAGATAGAGTACGAATGCGAGCTTGTTGTCAAAATAAACAAGGTTGGAAAGAGCATTGAGAAAAACTTTGCACACAATTACTATAATGAAGTTGCACTTGGGCTTGACATCACCGCACGAGATATTCAACAAAACGAAATAAGTAACGGCTTGCCCTGGTCTTTGTCTAAGACTTTTGATTATTCCGCTCCTTTGAGTGCCTTTGTTAGCTTGTCAGAATTGGGCAAAGATGTCCAAAACATTGACTTTAACCTGCTCAAAAACGGCGTCATTGTTCAGCAGGCAAATACTGGCAATATGCTCTTTGGCGTTGATGAGTTGATTGCTTACCTTTCACGCTTTATAACTTTGAAAGTAGGGGATTTAATCTTCACAGGAACGCCATCAGGAGTTGGTAAAATGGAAGCAGGTGATTACTTAGAGTGTTATTTGGAGGGCAGAAAGATGTTAAACATAGCTGTTAAATAAGCCTGTCCTTATAAAGTTAGGTGAAACTATAAGAAAGGAAAAATTTACGTAACTTTGCACCCAGCAAAATAGAACATTAACTCATTAAAATAATACGAAAATGATAAGCATTGAAAAGATTTTATCACCAAAGAAAGAGGTAGCTACTCTTCTGGTGTTTAACGAAAAAGATAATATTGTTAGCCCACTTCTGACCTCAGAACAGGAAGGTTACATTATCACACAAATGAAGCAAAACGAAAGAGAGTTTTTTGCCTTCAATATGCTTTCTCATTGGGTTGTGGTGGCTGTGGTTAGCGACAAGAAGACTCAATATGAGACGACAGAAGAATACAGAAAACTTGGAGGAAAGGTCCTGGATTTTTGCGACAGGGAGTTTATCGTCAATCTGCAGGTCGTTTCTAACACAACGAAAGCCAACATCATCGGTCTTGCCGAAGGTTTGATGATAAGCAGCTACACTTTTGACAACTACAAAAACGATCCCAAACGTTTGATACACCCCTTTGACCATCTGCTAATATGTAATGACAACATAACCACCAGTGATATTGAACGCATCATCATC
>JAISLH010000048.1 GCA_031260565.1 Bacteroidales bacterium | reverse complement strand
GAATGACAATAGAAGAATACAAGCGTAAAATAGCGCAAGTATTTGAAAATCTTGAAGTTATAAATAATTCTACCCCCAATAAGTATCTGAAAATCAGCGAGTTATGCAAATATTCAGACCAAAGAATAAATTGCAATTCGTTGACGGCGCAAAATTATATCGGGGTTGATAATCTTTTACAAGACACACAAGGCAAAACAGATTCAAATTTTGTTTTAACTTCTGGAACAGCCACAGCATATAAAGCGGGTGATATTTTATTATCAAATATTCGCCCATATCTGAAAAAGATTTGGTTTGCAGATATTGACGGTGGAAGTTCAAACGATGTTTTAGTTTTGCAAAAAACAAACGATACAATTATTTCAAAATATCTTTATTACAATCTGAAACAAGACAAGTTTTTTGATTACGAAATGCAAGGCATAAAAGGAATGAAGATGCCTCGCGGCGACAAAAAGCAAATTATGAATTATCAAATTTTTGTCCCTTCTCTCTCCGAGCAGCAAGAAATCGTTGCTGAAATAGAAACTTACGAGGTAAAAATCGCCGAAGCCCAAAAAGTGATGAGCGAAGCGGGAGAAAAGAAAAAGGCGATTTTGGAAAAATTTATGAGATAGAATTTTGACTGTCGGGAAAGGAATGAATTGTATGATTTGACGGAATAGGAAGTAAAAATTGTGGAGGGAAAATAAAATGGATACAGTATCAATCAGATTTTTTAACGACAGCGAAGTGCGAGCCATTTGGGACGAAGAAAACAACAAATGGTGGTTTTCAGTCCTTGATATAGTTGGAATTCTTAATGAACAGCCCGACTATGAAAAAAAACGTAACTATTGGAAATATCTCAAAGCCAAGTTGAAAAAGGAAGGCAATGAACTGGGTAGTGTTACTACCCAGATGAAATTCACTGCACCCGATGGAAAAAAGCGAATGTCGAATGTGCTTGACACAAACGGCATTATCAAACTTGCCGAGCAATTTCCAAACAACAAGGCAATGAAATTTCTTGACTGGTTTACCTATAGCGACAACACTATTGACGGACAAAGCAAGAAAAAAGCATATACTTTGTTTGAAAGCGGTTTGCTTAAAAGCTTAGAGGCGGGGACTGTAAAATGTTTGCAACAAATTCACGCTTATTTGTTTGGCGGACTTTATGATTTTGCAGGACAAATAAGAACAAAAAACATAAGCAAAGGCGGTTTTACCTTTGCACCCTGTCAGTATTTCAATACAACTTTACCGGTTATTGAAAGAATGCCTGAAACAACTTTTGATGAAATTGTGGATAAATATGTGGAAATGAATATTGCCCACCCCTTTATGGAAGGCAATGGCAGAAGTACGCGTATCTGGCTTGACTTAATGCTGAAACGCTCACTGAAACGCTGTGTAGATTGGAGTAAAATCAACAAAAACGACTATTTGAATGCAATGCAAATAAGTCCGTCTGACAATGCCGAACTAAAAGCGTTGATTAAAAATGCTTTAACCACTAAAATTGACAACAGAGAAATGTTTATGAAGGGTATTGACTATTCGTATTATTATGAAGAAAATGAATAGGCAGGCGGTAACGGAGTTTGTGAAATGTATGGATTACTGCATAAAGCAGAAGCGGATGATATTTGCTCCCATTTGAAGGGCTTTCTGTCTGCGTTCTTCAGAGTCATTATGAACATCAGCGTCTTCCCAACCGTCTCCCAAATCAGTCTCATAACTATAAAAACAGACAACTCTGCCTTCCCATATCAGAGCGTAGCCTTTGGGAGGTTTGTTGTCGTGTTCGTGAATTTTAGGAAGACCATTAGAAAAGTTAAACTTTTGATGATAAATAGGATGAGTAAAAGGTAATTCTACAAAATCAAGTTCTGGGAAAACCTTCTTCATTTCGCGTCTAATATATTGGTCAAGCCCGTAATTGTCGTCAATATGCAGGAAGCCGCCACCAATTAAATAATTGCGTAAGTTGGCTGTTTCTTGTGCATTAAGGCTGATGTTGCCATGCCCTGTAATATGACAGAATGGGTAAAGAAAGATTTCAGAAGAACCAATGTCAACAGTAGCGTAGTTTTCACTGAAATTGGTCTGCAGTTCTTTGTTACAAAACAAAATAAGGTTCTTTAACGATGTAGGATTGGCGTACCAATCTCCTCCTCCATTATATTTGAGCAGGGCAAATGTGTTTTTGGTCTGGCTAAAAGCGGAAAGGCTACAACAAATGGCTATAACAATCAGGGCTTTCTTCATTGGTTGATAAAGTTTATTGATTGCAGGGCAACCAAAGCAGCAGTCTCAGTTCTAAGGCGGTTATTGCCAAGCGTTATGAGTTTGTAACCAAGTTGTTTTGCTTTGCCTATTTCCTCCAAAGTGAAGTCTCCCTCAGGACCAATAAGCACAATGACACTCTCAAAAGGTTTGTAAGCCTCTTTTATTGTCATTTTATCTTCTCCTTCGCAAGAGGCAATTAACTTATATTTAGCATCAAAGTTGTCTAAGAAGTCATTCAACTTCATAGCATCGTTTAAGAGCGGCATAAAAGTCTGTTGCGATTGCTTTAAAGCGGAAATGAGTATTTTGTCAAAGCGTTCTCTTTTAATGATATTACGTTCGGAATTGGTAGAATAAACAGGTGTTATCTCGTCTATGCCTATCTCTGTTGCTTTCTCAATAAACCACTCTGTGCGAGCAATGTTTTTGGTTGGTGCAATGGCAATATGAACTCTGTAATTGCGTTGTGGCGACTGGCTTATAATGTTTTGAATACGGACAATGCAATTTTTATGATTTGCTTCCAACAAAACAGCCTCATATAAGTTACCTGCGCCATCGGTAAGCCGCACAATATCATTGGCTTTAAGTCGCAAGACTTTTACACAATGCTGACTCTCTTCGCTACTAAGGGCATACATTGTGCCGACAGCAGCGTCTGAAATGCCGACAGCATAAAACAAGTGCATTCTACAACGAAAACACTATGCCGACTGTAACAAACGGGTCAATGCAATCAACGGTCTTAATCGTGCCTGTCATTGGCTGGATAGAGCCATCAAGCATTATAGCTTGGTAATCAAACTCGTATCCCATATTATATTCAACGCCTGCCTTAAATCTTAACCTTAAATTAGCGTTTAATTCTTTCATATAGCCCAAATATACTTTGGCACTTGGCACAACACGACTTAATGTTAAAGGATTATCTTCTTTTGCCACCGGAAAATAAGTTACATCATGCACATCAGGGATTTTAACCCCCAAAGTATCCATATGGTAAGTTATATATTCCCCTTGAAAATCTCGCTCACAAAGCATAAGATTTATACCTGCGTCAATACCCAAAAAGATATAAGACGTCTTCATATTGTAATAGAGATTTGCGTTGAGCATTATCGGAACGTAGGAAAACGATTTGTAACTGCCTTGTACGATGTCTGCAGAGGTCGCAACGATGTCATTACTTGGGTAATACGAATAGCCAACGTAGCCTCCGAAAGCAAAACCCAATCTGTTTTTAACAAAAGGGCGAACTTTGTACTGGTAACCCACCTGAGCGTTTATGGCAAACGGGTTCATTTCCTTAAAATTGGACGTGATGACATAGTTTCCTCCCAAGTCAATGGTAAGGAAATGTTCAGGAATATCCTTTTGCCAAGTGCCACGACGCCAGTCCCTTTGAGCCTGAGCTACATTGAGCCCGACTACTGCTAATACTAAACACAAAACTACTCGTTTCATCTTATTGATATTTTGTTTGTTAATAATTTTAAGGTGCAAAAGTACAACTTTTTTTTCTAAATGCAATAATTCTGACAAAGTTTTCTCATTTGAAGGCAAAAAAAAATCCAATATCTCTTCATTAAAAACAGCAATTC
>JAISLH010000037.1 GCA_031260565.1 Bacteroidales bacterium | reverse complement strand
GCAGGGTTTGGGAAAAATGAAGCAAAGGTATGATTGTCGGAAATTTTATATACCTTTGCCAACTGATAGACATACCACAGTTAAAGATGAAAAGGATAGAAAGTGCTTTGATTTCAGTCTTTTATAAGGACGGATTAGATGAATTGGTAAGGCGGTTAGACGCTCTGAATGTAAAGATTTTTTCCACAGGAGGAACTTTTGATTTCATATCCTCTTTGGGCATAAAAGCAGAAAAAGTAGAGGATTTGACAGGTTACCCTTCCATTCTCGGCGGACGGGTTAAGACCTTGCATCCTAAGGTGTTTGGCGGTATTCTTGCCAGAAGAGAGCTGCGGGAAGACCAGCTTCAAATGGATAAATATGAAATTCCGTCTATTGATTTGGTTATCGTAGATTTGTATCCCTTTGAAAAGACAGCCGCTGACGCTCAGGCAAAGGAAGAAGATATTATAGAAAAGATAGATATTGGAGGTATCTCGTTGATAAGGGCTGCAGCGAAGAATTTTAATGACGTTTTGATTGTGCCTTCTGTTGATTACTATGGCGAATTGCTTGATATACTTAACACTAATGAGGGTAAAACGGATTTGGAAACTCGCAGGCGTTTTGCAACTTATGCTTTTGCGGTCTCCTCTAATTATGATACGGCGATCTTTAACCATTTCAACAAAACAGAGCATATCCCTGCTTTTCGGCAAAGTCTTAACAAGGCAGTAACATTGCGTTATGGAGAAAACCCTCACCAAAAGGGAATGTTCTTCTATGGCAATATAGACTCTTGCTTTGAACAATTACACGGCAAAGAAATTTCGTATAATAACATTGGTGATATAGACGCAGCGTTTAGTCTTATCAATGATTTTGAAGAAACAACCTTTGCCATCATAAAGCATAACAATGCCTGTGGTGTGGCATGCAGGGAGAATTTGTGTGAAGCCTATATTGCGGCTTTAGCATGCGACCCTGTCTCTGCTTTTGGCGGCGTTTTAGTTACAAATCGCCCTATTGATAAAGCTACTGCCGAAGCAATGAATAGCTTATTTATGGAAATATGTATTGCCCCTGATTATAGCGAAGAAGCTTTGGCAATATTAAAAACCAAAAAGAACAGAATTATATTGAAGCAAAAGCATAATGGAATATCTTCTTTGCAGTTTCGTTCAGCACTAAAAGGGGTTTTGGTTCAAGATAAAGACACTGTTGTAGAAAAAGCTGAAGATTTGGTAAGCATAACAAAAGTTGTCTTGAGCGAAAAACAAAAGCAAGACTTGGTTTTTGCAAACAAATTGGTTAAACACACTAAATCAAACGCCATAGTGCTTGCAAAAGATAAGCAATTATGTGCCAGTGGCACAGGACAGACTTCACGTGTTGATGCGTTGCGACAGGCTATTGACAAGGCTAAAAGTTTCAACTTTGATTTGCAGGGGGCGGTTATGGCTTCTGATGCCTTTTTTCCTTTCCCTGATTGCGTTGAAATTGCACATAATGAAGGTATTGATTGTGTTATTCAGCCCGGAGGTTCGGTTAAGGACAACCTGACGATTGACTACTGCGAACAACACAATATGGCAATGGCTATAACAGGTTTTCGTCATTTCAAACACTAAATGTCAAAAAAATATAATAACTTTGCAGCCGCTATTTATAGTGATTTGTAACAAGAAAATAATAAAACAGCAAAATATATGGGCTTATTTTCATTCTTAACAAGAGAAGTCGCCATAGACTTAGGAACAGCCAACACGGTGATAATATGCAACGACAAGATAGTTGTTGATGAGCCGTCAATAGTTGCCATAGACAGAAAATCGGGTAAAATCATTGCCGTAGGGAAAAAGGCAATGATGATGCACGGAAGAACACATGAGAACATCAAAACGATTAGACCGCTAAAAGATGGTGTGATTGCCGATTTTGATGTTGCCAACGATATGATACGTGAGTTTATAAAAATGATACCAACCAAAAACAGCCTCATTCCTCCTGCCTTAAAGATGGTGATTTGTATCCCTTCCGGCATAACTAATGTGGAAGAGAGAGCTGTTAGAGACTCAGCCGAGCAGGCAGGAGCAAAAGATGTTCGCCTGATTCACGAACCTATGGCAGCGGCAATAGGTATTGGTATCAACGTCCTTGAGCCTATTGGCAATATGATAGTGGATATAGGAGGTGGAACGTCTGAAATAGCTGTCATAGCTTTGGGAGGCATAGTTTGTAATAAGTCAGTACGTATAGCAGGTGATGAGTTCAACAACGACATCATTGAGTATATGAAGAAGCAACATAATATCAATATCGGCGAACGTATGGCGGAGAAGATAAAGATTGAATGCGGAGCAGCAGTTTCGGAGTTAGATGATCCTCCTGCTGACTTTGCTGTTCAGGGTCGTGATGTTTTGACCGGTATTCCAAAGGAGTTGTATGTTAATTATAAGGAAATAGCTCACGCTTTAGACAAATCCATTGCCAAGGTTGAGAGTGCAATCTTGGAAGCCCTGTCTTTGACGCCACCAGAGCTTGCTTCTGACATCTATCATACGGGAATATACCTTGCAGGTGGTGGTTCGTTACTCAGAGGTTTGGACAAGAGAATAAGCCAAAAGACAAAGCTCGCTATTCATGTAGCCGATGACCCATTGAAAGCAGTGGCTCGCGGTACGGGAATAGCCCTTAAAAACTATGATAAATTTACTTTCTTAATCAAATAAAGCAATCGTTAAGACAAAATACAACAAGCGAAGTCATATTTCTATGACTTCGCTTTCCTTTTATGCCGCTACTCTTAGTAGTATTTTGCTAGAATAAAATACCATAACAGTTTGTTGAAATGAGTTATTGCTTTTATAAGATAAAACGCCGAAAGAATACTATAAATTGATACTAAATAATAATAAATTTTGAGAATATACAGGTTATTTGCTCAAAAAGTTGTAATTTTGCACCCTCAATTTCGCCTCTTATGAAGAAAATTTTAGTCATTTACACAGGTGGTACTATCGGAATGGTGAAAGACTCTGTTACGGGCTCACTGATGCCTTTTGATTTGGAGCAAATATCTGAAGTTGTGCCTCCTTTGAAGAAATTAGACTGCAATATTAGTACATTTAAATTTGAACATATCATAGATTCTTCCAATATGAAGCCTGAGTTTTGGTCTCAATTGGTTGGTGTTATTGAGAAAAACTATAACGATTATGATGGTTTTGTCGTTCTTCACGGCACAGACACGATGAGTTACACTGCTTCGGCTTTGTCATTTATGATTGAAAACTTGTCAAAGCCCATAATCCTTACTGGTTCTCAACTTCCGCTTGACGCAATCCGCACAGACGGACGAGAGAACATTATTTCGGCTATAGAAATTGCCGCTAACAATGAGGTGGAACTACCTGAGGTCTGCGTTTTCTTTGACAACAAACTATTCAGAGCAAATCGTACAACAAAGATAAATGCGGAATATTTTGAGGCTTTTTATTCCGGCAATTACCCTTCACTGGCTAAGGTCGGTATCAATATAACTTATAAGAGTCATTTGGTATTGGCAATGCCTCAGGGAAGGATGAAGGCATACAAAAACTTATGTGATGATGTTGTAATAGTAAAAATTCACCCTGCCTTAAAGCTACAATATCTTGAAGCAATGCTTGACACCGAAGGCTTGCAGGCTGTGATACTTGAAACATACGGCAGTGGCAACGCTCCAACAGAAAAATGGTTTATTGATTTAATTAAACATACTATAAACAAAGGTATCATCGTTTATAATGTTACTCAATGCAAGGCAGGCTCAGTTGTGATGGGTCATTATCAGACAAGCCAGCAGCTGATGGACATTGGAGTCTTATCTGGTTATGATATAACGACAGAGGCGGCTCTTGCAAAATTGATGTTCTTGCTCGGAAACTATGAAGACAAGGCATTGATTAGAGAACTTTTGACAACGAATTTAAGAGGTGAAATAACAAAATAAAGAAAATGGATTATAAAGAGATTTTTCAACGCTTTTCACGCCTTAATATCCTCATAATAGGGGACGTTATGGTAGATTCTTATATGTGGGGAAAGGTTGAGAGAATTTCTCCCGAAGCCCCCGTTCCAGTATGCACTATTGCCAAAAAAGAAAGTAGGCTTGGAGGTGCTGCCAATGTTGCTTTGAACGTAGCAGCTATGGGAGCGGAACCTATTCTTTGCTCTATTGTTGGAGAGGATGCAAGCGGAGAACTGCTTTTGTCTTTAATGCAAGAGAGCGGATTGTCGATTAAGGGTATTGTAACTTCACAAACGAGACAGACAACAACCAAAACGAGAGTGTTGAGTGGCTATTCGCAAATGTTAAGGGTTGATGAGGAAACGGACAAGGACATTTTGAAAGAAGAGGAAGCCATATTGCTTAAAGCAATATTTGATATTATTGCCACCAAACGCATAGACGCTATTATATTTCAGGATTATGACAAGGGCGTTATAACTAAAAACATAATAGAAAGCGTTGTGGCAAAAGCTAAGAGTAATAAAATTCCTACGGCAGCTGACCCTAAGAAACGCAATTTTCTTAACTACGATAACATAACTTTGTTTAAGCCAAACCTAAAAGAGCTAAAAGAAGGGCTGAAGACAGAAATAGACACGATAAATGAAGAAACTTTGCGAAAGGCTACAGATTTACTACACGACAGGCACAAAATAGAAAAAGTTTTTGTTACCTTGAGTGACAAAGGTGTCTTTATGGTGGATTATGGTAAGCAGACTGTAAAATCTTGTTTTCTTTCGGCTCATTTAAGGCAGATTTCTGATGTGAGTGGTGCTGGAGACACTGTTATAAGTGTTGCTTCGCTTTGCTTAGCTCTTGGTATGGAAGCAGTGGATATTGCTATGATAAGCAACTTAGCAGGAGGCTTGGTATGCGAATCGGTAGGAGTAGTGCCGATAGACAGAGAGATTTTATTTAATGAATTAACAAAACAAATATAAATTGAATTATGAATAATTTTTCTTTTTACAACCCAACAAAAATCATATTTGGCAAAGGTGAGATAGCCAAATTGGATACCCTAATACCAAAAACAGCAAAAATATTGCTCATCTATGGTAGTGGGAGCATAAAGAAGAACGGGGTTTATCAACAAGTCATTGCCGCTTTGGGCAAACGCAAGGTAACAGAGTTTGCGGGTATAGAGCCCAACCCTTTTTATGAAACTTGCCTTGATGCGGTCAAGGTTATCAAGCAAAAGAAGATAGACTTCTTATTGCCTGTTGGTGGCGGTAGTGTTATTGATGCTACAAAGTTTATTGCCGCTGCAAATTTCTATGAAGGAAAAGACTGCTGGGAAATAATGTCAAAACAATCGGAAATAAAGGAAGCCTTACCTTTTGGCTCGGTTCTAACCTTACCTGCTACTGGTTCGGAAATGAATAAAGGAGCAGTAATAACTAAGTCTGACACAAAAGAGAAGTTAGCTTTTCATTCCGATAAAGTCTTCCCTATCTTCTCTATCCTTGACCCTGAAACCACTTATAGCCTTCCAAAGCGACAAGTAACTAATGGTATCATTGATACCTTTGTTCATGTAATGGAACAGTATTGTGCTTACTCGGTGAGAAACCAAATATCAGACCGCTTTGCCGAAAGCATTCTTCAGACTCTTGTTGAAGAAGGTAGCAAGGTTATTAAAAACCCTACTGATTACGACATCAAGGCTAATCTGATGTGGGCAGCAACTATGGCTCTAAACGGACTTATTGCCTGCGGTCAGCCTGAGGACTGGGCTACTCATATGATAGGACACGAACTTACGGCTTTCTATGATTTAGACCATGGCGTAACGTTGTCAATCGTCTTGCCGGGCTTATTGCGTGTTATGAAAAAGGACAAACTTGACAAACTGGCTCAAATGGCTACACGTGTCTTTGGTATCAACGAAGGCTCAAGAGGAGAAAGAGCAGATAAGGCTATTTTGGCTATTGAACGCTTCTTCCGTACCGTTGGTGCTCCTACCCATTTGTCTGATGTTAATCTTGATGCCTCCTGCATTGAACCTATCGTAGAGAGAATGGAGAAAAGAGGTTGGAAATTGGGCGAAAAAGGGAACATAACCCCTGCAAAGGTTAGGGAGATTTTACAAAATCGCTTATAAAATTAAGGTGAAATATTCTTTAAGTGTAACAAAACAAAGAAGGAGATTAAGGAAATTAAAGCTTTTCTTAATCTCTTTGATTTTACTTGCCCCCTCAATAGCTTCAGCACAAAGCTCTCCTCCTAATCTTCCTTATTACGACAGCCGCATAATCCACTTCGGCTTCATTTTGGGATACAATCAAGCTACAGCAAACATATCTTTCAAAAACCCTATGCCTCATAACGATGTTGTTCTTGGGGCAACAACCGACAGGCAAAGCGGCTTTAATATAGGAGTAGTAAGTGATCTGATGATATTCAAATATCTTCGCCTGAGATTTACCCCTATCATTAGTTTCTGTGACAGGAAAATCAACTTCAATGTTTATCAACAAAGCAAGTATCAAACGTTATCCAACAGCATTGAAACGATTTGGTTGGAAGCCCCTTTGGAGTTTAAGATTCAGGCTAAGCGTTGGAATAATTTCCGACCATATCTTATTGCTGGAGGCAAATATGCTTACGACCTTGCGTCATTAAAGAGAAAGAAAACCGACTCTGATGAGGTGCTGGTAAAGTTAGATAACAGTGAGTTGTTTTATACCTTTGGCGTAGGCTTTGATTTCTATTTGCAGTACTTCAAGTTCGGTATAGAACTAAAGACCTCCTTTGCCATGAATGACGTCCTTGTCCATACCTACGACAACATCTATACAGACGTCATTGACAAGTTCAAATCGCAAGTGTTCTACATCAATTTCACATTTGAATAGAGACATATAATAAAGAAGAAGCCCGATGAAAGTTAATCATCGGGCTTTTCTTATTGTACTTCTTTCTGTAAATCTATTAGAATTTCAAACCTATATAAAAGTTGTAGTATAAATTATGCCCCTCTACGCTTGTTACCGCAGGAGCATTACCAATAGACATAGAACCTGCTTTTGCTGGAAGAGTACCATAAGAAGTAACTCCATACATCACTCTATTTCCAACGAAAAAGTGTCCAAATTCCAAACCTATGCCTCCCCCAACTGCTAATTCAAAGAAATTAGATTTTATTTCGCTGGAAAGGTTATCTCCTAATTGAACACCCATTACACTCTTCGTTTTTCCTGAAGCTTTTCCCAAATTAAAGCGAGGCTCAATACCAGCTTCAATATATAACCACTTAATAGGATTTAACTTTGCCATAATAGGTATTGCAATTGCGTGCTGCTTGTAGGTCAAAAGTCCTCCTCCAGACATATCCCCTATTGGGAAACCAGTAGAATCTGTTTCTACACTCATAGCACCTGTGAAAGTATGGTAGGAATACTTTAATTCGCCTGTCAAAGCAAATAATTCACTTAAACGATACTGCCCAAATCCTCCAACAGTAAATCCCAGACCACCAAACGCATACCCTACATTAAGGGCATTGGCTGGTCCTCCTAATTGATAAGCGAGTGTTCCGCCGAATTGTAGAGGTTTCTCTGTTTGACCCTTACGACCCTTACTGGAGCGTTTGGATTTTCCTCTTCTGCGTTGTGCTTCTGCGTCAAAAGACGCCAACAAAACTACCCCAAGCACCAAAAAGCATAGTAGTTTCTTCCAATGAATTTGTTTCATCTTAACTGATTTTTAACGTTAATATTATTATTTATTTTTATATCTGCGAACAATACAATATGGTATTTGATAGCATTTTTCTCTCTTGCCGATATATAATTAGACACCGACATTGTATAAGTGGTAAAAAAGAATGGTATAAATGAGGAAAGAAATGTACGATTTGCTATGTAATAGACTGGTAATGAAGGCTTTGACTCCCCCCCCCACTGAGAGGAAAATGTAAATCTTGAATTTATATATAAGTCTCTATGCTTCATTTAGCTGTAATTTTCGTTTGCAAATGTACTACTTTTTTTTGATATGCCAAAATTTAGCAAAATAATGCGGCAATCGGTCATAGAAAAAGTTATAAAACTTAATGATTTACAACTAAATGTGCTTTGAAAATAATTAACGGACAAAACAGATTTTGACTGATTGATTTCTTCTTTTTGCTGCTTAAATTAAGAAAAAAGCGAACGGGAAATAACATTTGAGAACTTAAATTTCATCCTTTCCGACTACAAAATTGTTATCAAAAAATGAAACAATATTTATACTTTTACAACGCAATATTTACATAAAACACTCACTAAAAATAGCACTTTTTAGCATAAATTTTGCAAAAAAATGCCTTGTTTTCGCCCAATCGTTTTTCGCGAATGTAAAAATGCTTATCAAAGTTACGAAACGCCGTAATAATTTCATGAAACGCCACTTTAGCGTCACGAAACGCCACTTCAAGAAAACAAGGTGGCGTTTCATTTTGACAAGAAAACATAAAAAAAAGGGATAATATAATCTATCATCCCCTGAAATGGCGTATAAAACTCGTTTAATTTGATTGCAGAAAATTTATATAAAACATCACGTTCCCTTTACGCAAAGGCAGCAATTTTTAATGGCATTTTGTTGCATTAAATCTGTAATTTGTGATGATGTTTTTTGATATTGGTTTGCCATAATTTCGTTTTGTATCTTTTTTCATTTAATTCGAGACCGCAAAGGTACAAAAAATAAAAAAATAAGCCGCTGGCGAACCAGCGACTTAACAAACATCAAATTTAAACTCCTTAGCGGTCTGGACGAGACTCGAACTCGCGACCCCATGCGTGACAGGCATGTATTCTAACCAAGCTGAACTACCAGACCATTTGACATTTTGCCCAAATTTGAGGCTGCAAAAGTACAACCTTTTTTTGAATTGACAAAATTTTTTCTACTTTTTTTTGCAAAATAGTTAATTGTTTGGTGTTTTTGTTGTACCTTTGCCACCTGAAAGTAAGCTGAAAGTTTATTAGGGGGTGGGTTGGTTTTGACAGCAAGGTAAATGATTAGGTAAGCATGCAGGCACAGGTAACAACTGCCTTAAACAAGGTTACAAAACAATAATTGGCGAAAATACTTACGCTTTTGCAGCTTAATTCGAAGTATAGTAGATTTTAGCGAACCAACATAATTTGTTGGGCAAAACATCTCTCTAAAGCCATTTGCTCTGCGGCTAAGGATAAAGAGGTGCTCGGAAGGCAGAGATAGTTTGCAGGGTGCTTTGACTTGCAGGCGAAATTTAAGAAGATAAGCTTTTAGTAGGGCGTTTGTCCCCGGCTAATTGACGAAAATTAAAGGCAAAATAAGCATGTAGAAAGCATAGTTGTTTCTTGTTTGGACCAGGGTTCGAATCCCTGCACCTCCACTTTTGAAAAGGATAAAATTCTTCTGAGATTATGAGATACAAAGTGGATTTTCTTGTTATTGGTTCGGGTATTGCTGGGTTGAGCTATGCGTTAAAGGTTGCTCAATATGGTAAGGTGTGTATGCTGACAAAGGCTGATGCTTCAGAAAGCTCAACTAAATATGCACAAGGGGGAATAGCTGCCGTTATGTACAGCCCCGACTCATACGAAAAGCATATTAAAGATACGTTGATTGCAGGTGCAGGGCTCTGTGATGAGAATGCTGTAAGAATAACCATAACGGAATCTACGGAGAGAATAAAAGAGTTGATACAATGGGGTGCTAATTTTGACAAGAAGAACACGGGAGCATTTGATTTGGCTAAGGAAGGAGGGCATTCAGAGTTTCGTATCCTCCATCATCAAGACAATACAGGTTTTGAGATAGAAAGGGCATTGCTTGAGAAGGCTCGTCTGCACCCGAACATAGAGATTAAGGAAAATCATTTCACAATAGACCTCTTAACTCAGCATCATTTGGGGGAAGAGGTTACAAAGAGAAGGGGAGATATTAAGTGTTTTGGAGCTTATGTTATGGACAAGACAAGTAAGACCATAGATACATATTTAGCCAAGATAACTATGCTTTGCACAGGAGGCTTGGGCAATGTGTATAACACTACAACCAATCCTATTATTGCCACTGGTGATGGCTGTGCTATGGTTCATAGAGCGAAAGGAGTATTGCAAGATATGGAGTTTATTCAATTTCACCCTACCTCTTTATATAATCCTGCTGAAAAACCTTCTTTCCTTATAACTGAGGCAATGCGTGGGGCAGGTGGAATATTGAAGACAGCTAATGGTGTCGCATTTATGGAGAAGTATGACAAGAGAAAGGAATTAGCCCCTCGTGATATTGTAACTCGTGCCATAGATTCGGAAATGAAATATAGAGGGGAAGACTATGTTTATTTAGACTGCCGACAGATAGACAAAAACGAAATTATGCACCATTTTCCTAATATTTATGCCAAATGTTTGGAGATAGGGATAAACATTACAAAGGATATGATACCTGTTGTTCCTGCTGCTCATTTCTCTTGTGGTGGTATAAAGGTGAATGAAAATGCACAATCAACCATTGAAAATCTTTATGCTTCGGGTGAATGTAGCTTTACAGGTTTGCATGGAGCTAATCGCTTAGCTTCAAATTCTTTGTTGGAGTCTTTGGTTTATTCTCACAGAGCCTTTATAAACTCAATACAAAAAGTGAAGATGGCGGAGTTTTGCGATAATATCCCTGATTGGAACGATGACGGAATGGTTTTGAACGAGGAAATAAGTCTTGTAACGCAAACGGAAAAAGAATTACAACTTATAATGTCAAATTATGTTGGTATCATACGCTCCGATTTACGCTTAAAACGTGCTTTTGACCGCATTGGGTTAATCTACAAAGAGACGGAGAATTTATACAAACAATCAGTTTTAACGCCTAAACTTTGTGAATTGAGAAATCTTATTGCTAATAGTTATCTAATCATCAAAATGGCTATGCAACGCAAAGAGAGTATAGGTTTGCACTACTCTACAGACTACCCTAATCGTTCTTAAAAATGAAAAAAATGATATAATTTTCAAATATTCTTGTTAATTCAAAAAAAAGTTGTAATTTTGCACTCTTAATTTTGAAGTAAAAATTTAAATGTATAACATATAATTTTGTTTTCTATGAAAAAAATATTAGTATTATTTGCTGCTGTTGTATTCACATTTGCAGCATCCGCACAAGACTCACAAGAATCCTTAGTCAAGTGGAAAGGGTTTAGAACAAATGGTTTTGGGGATAATTGGGAAATTTCTGCAGGTATTGGCGTTGATTTCTTTGCTAAACTGGGACACAGAGAAGGTCTGGAAAATCCTAAGTTTGGGGACATACCAGCGTTCTCGTTTGACTTGTCCGTAGGCAAATGGTTCACTCCAGTTGTTGGAGCACGTATTCAGATGCAGGGACCTTCTGCATCTTCAATTAATTACGTGGATAGTTCGCTTTTCTCTTGGAACTATCTGTTTATTCATGCCGACGTGATGTGGGATTTAACCAATTGGTTTGTCGGCTATAAGCCGGATAAAACATATCATGCCATTTTAACAACTGGCTTTGGGTATGCTCACAAGTTTGCAACTGATGTTACCGGACCTAACAATGAGTACGCTGCTTCATTTGGTTTGATTAACAGATTCAATGTAGGCAGTAGTTGGGCGGTTAATTTGGAGGCAAAATGTATGCTTACCAAGATAGACTTTGACCAAATTAACCCATGGATTAGAACTGGTGCTCAAAGATTTGCCACAGGCATTTCCGTAACAGCAGGTGCTACTTATAAATTTCCTATAAGCACTTGGGAAGTTGCTCCTATATGCCCTGACCTTGACCCTTATAATGATAGAATTGCAAGTCTTGAAAATGATTTAGACAATGCAATGAAGGCACTTGATGAAGCAAACAAACAACTTACTGTGGATCAAGAAGCAAAAGACAAATGTGCAAAAGAGTTAGAAGAAGCGTTGGCTAAATTGAAAGAGTGTGAGGCAAGACCTGCTCAAACGATAACAACCAGTGCAAGTATTCAAAACACTGACGTTTCATTTACAATCTTCTTTGAGAATGGTGATGCTTTAACAGCCGATGCACAAAGCACAATTAACCAAATTGCCAATATCATAAAGAAGAATGATAAGAATGCATCATACCTTATTGTTGGTTATGCCGACAAATCAACGGGTACTTATCAAGGCAATATGAACATAAGTAAGAAACGTGCAGAGAAAGTTCGTGCCGCTCTAACTAAACAAGGTATTAAGGGAGCTCAACTAAAAGTTGATTGGAAGGGTGATACTGAACAACCTTACAATGTAGAGTCTGGAATATTGAATAGAGTTGTCGTTGTTACAATGATTCAATAACACAGAAATAACAACAAAGAAAAGAGCCTTTTGAATTGTCAAAAGGCTCTTTTTTTATGTTATAAGTAAAGAATAATATTGAAAAAACTTAAAGCCGCTCTGTCAAATCCTTAATATCTATATCACCACAATCAAAATGTTTCTTCGGGCATTGACTATATCCGTGCAAGCCACAAGGACGACAACTCAACTTTTTCTTCGTTTGAACAACAAGACTATCCTCACTCAAAGGCGTAAAACCAAACTCTGTAACCGTAGAACAAAAAACCGCCGTAACAGAAGCATTGACTGCCGAGCAGAAATGTAAAGGAGCAGAGTCATTAGTAAAGTTCATCTTCGCTCTCTTCATAAGACTGCACGACTGCAAAAACGACAATTCACCACAGAGATTCAAACACTTTCCATTCTTAATTGCCGACATCTTGATAATCTTTTCGCACAAATCCCAATCATTTCTCGCTCCCAGCAAACAAACAAATCCCTTTTCAGCAGCAGCACTCACCAATTCAGCCCATTTAGATAAAGGCATCTGCTTGGTAACCCAAAGAGATGACGGACTTATTGTATAATAAACGCCCTCATTTTGAAAAGGAAAAATGGTCTCAAAGTCAGGATATAGCTTCGGTTTTTCTATGGGTTGTCGGCATAAATCAGCAATTAAAGCCGCATTTCTCACCGTTTCATGAACAAAATTTGTGCTACTTATTGTATGCTCATAGCGTTTTGAGAACAAAAAAGCTAAGGGATTTTTCTTAAAACCCCGCATTTCAGTAGCGTTAGAAAGCAGAGTTATCATCCCACTGCTAAGAAATCGTTGCAGATTTATGGTAATATCATACTTCTGAGTCCTTATTTCGCCAATAAGTTTTAGTAAATTTCGGTATTTATTTTGCCGTTTTTGCCATAGAAACACTTTGTTTAAGAACGGATGACCTTCAAATAAAGACTCATTTCCCGCCTTAACAACAATATCCAACTGCACAAAAGGCAGGTCTCTGTGTAAGGTTTCCAAAAGAGAAGTCGCCAAAACAACGTCCCCAATAGACGCAGTTTGAATGACAAGTATCTTTTTTAGCATCGCTATTTCAAAGACTTATTCTATATTATCAACGACTTGATGAAGAAAATCTCTTAAAGTTTGACCGTCAAAATGGTAAAATATATGTGAAAAACCTTCAATCGTACCATAGAGAATGGCGATAAATATTGCAAAAACAATAAGAAAACCTCTCAAAGACACTCCTATTATAGCACAAATCTTTCCCGCTTTAAGAAATTGTGAAGACTTATACAACTCAGGTGCAAGTTTATACTGCTCAAAACCTTTGTTTGCTAACACTAAAGCAATGATTCCGCAGACAATACCGAAAGAACTTACGACTATAGAACAAATACCTAAGGCTAATACAGCAACGGAATACGGCGGGTTTTCTTTTAATTGATTTTCCATAATGACTAAGTTTTTAATTGTTGTTCAAGACTGCAAAAGTACAAAAAAAACACTTACAATCATCATTTTGGCGTATCTTAATAACAAAATGTAAGAAAAAAACTAACTACTCATTGACTTTTTATAATAAAACGCCAACTTTTTACATCAAAACGCTGATATTTTGCAATAAATCTGTAAGTTTGGAGTGCTATTTTGGCGTTTTGATGTAAAAAGTCAGCGTTTTGGAAGAGCAAAATGACTGTTTTGTTAGGAAAAGTCAGCGTTTTAGCAGTAAAAAGTCAGTGAGTTGGCAGCGAAAAGTTAGTGAGTTAGAACTGATAACTCACTGACTTAATAATGAAAATGTGCTGACTTTTTATTTTGAAACAACTGTTTCACAAAATTAAAACAGTTAAAACGCATTTTTAAATGAGCTCATTTTTGAAATTAAATGAGTGAGTTTTTGATTTGAAACAGTTGTTTCAAGTTTGTAAATGAGTTCATTTTTGAAATTAAGACAGTGAAAAAATAAAAAAAGTCAGCAACTTTTTTGTCAAAAGTTACTGACTTTTTAATCAACAGTCAGGACTATTTTTACGGCATCACGCCAACTGAATGAACCAACATTACCATTTCTGTTTTGTTAAGTTTCAATAATTTCTTCATTGCTTCTTGATCAAACATCGCACGAGCAACAGTTGCCAAGTCAAAAGCGGCACAAAACAGATACATATTCTCTGAAACATAACCAGCAGACATTGCTCCATACTTGATAGATGTGGGGTCTTCTATTTCGCCGTACTTACTCAGGTCTGAAACTATGGCGATGTTCCATTGTGCTTTTGGGACAAAAGGCTGCGGACCTGTCTCTCTTCTAAAGTCTCCTTCTTGAAGCAGTATCAATAAGTTCTTGGTACTCTCCCAGCGATAGACACCTTTTTCCATCACAACGTAGATTGAAATGTCTTGAGCGTTGCGTGCTGTTGGTGCAGTACGGCGTCCGTCTTCTCTGCTTACACCATAAGAAGCCCAAAGAAAGTTAGACAACATTTGAAAATCTAATCGTTTGTCGCCAAAATCTCTTAGAGATTTGCGTTCGTTAAGACATTCCATCAGTGGTTTTCCGCCTTTCCGCTGTGGTTCTGGAAGACGTATCTCCTTCAAGTCTTCACCTGCTTGGGCAATAGTTGCCTGTTGCGTAATCTTTTGAGCATTTGCTCCAAAGGTAAGGGCTAAAGTTATAGCCGTTAAAATCATTCTCTTCATCTTTGTTTATTGTATTAAAGGGTTAATGTTTTCTCTAATATATGAAGCAAGATTGGCGATTGGCAACCGCTCTTGCTGCATTGTGTCTCGCTCTCTCACCGTTACCGTATCGTCTTCCGAAGTTTGAGAGTCAATAGTTATGCAATATGGAGTACCGATAGCGTCCTGTCTGCGATAGCGTTTGCCGATTGCATCTTTCTCTTCATAGATCAAATTAAAGTCATACTTTAACTTATTCATAATTTCACGTGCTTTTTCAGGCATTCCATCCTTCTTAACCAAAGGAAGAATAGCCGCTTTCACTGGTGCAAGCACACGAGGCAAACGTAAGACAACACGAGATGAGCCATCATCAAGTGTCTCTTCGGTAAAAGAATTAGCAAATATGGCAAGGAACATCCTGTCTAAGCCAATGGAAGTTTCAACAACATAAGGCACGTAGCTGTCATTAAGTTCCGGGTCAAAGTATTGAAGTTTCTTACCAGAGAACTCTTGATGTCGCTTTAAGTCAAAGTCGGTTCGTGAGTGTATTCCTTCCAATTCCTTGAAGCCAAATGGGAATTCAAACTCTATATCGGTTGCAGCGTTAGCGTAATGTGCTAATTTCTCGTGGTCATGAAAACGATACTTGCTCGCAGACATACCAAGCGACAAATGCCATCTCATTCTCTCTTGCTTCCAGTAAGAAAACCATTTCAGTTCCTCACCCGGACGGACGAAGAACTGCATTTCCATCTGCTCAAACTCTCTCATGCGGAAGATAAACTGCCGAGCCACTATCTCATTACGAAAAGCCTTTCCCGTCTGTGCAATTCCGAAAGGAATCTTCATTCGTCCTGTCTTTTGCACATTAAGATAATTGACAAAGATACCTTGAGCCGTTTCAGGGCGAAGATATATCACATCCGCCTCATCAGACACCGAGCCTATCTTTGTTGAAAACATCAGGTTGAATTGGCGAACCTCTGTCCAGTTTCTTGTTCCTGACACAGGGCAAACAATTTCCAAATCCTCTATGAGCTGCTTTATGTCGGCTAAATCATTGTTCTGCATAGCCGTTGCATATCTCGCCGTTATCTCTCTTATCTTTGCCGAATGCTCTAATACTCTTGGATTGGTGGAACAAAACTGCTCTTTGTTAAAATCCTCACCAAACCGCTTTATAGCCTTTTCTACTTCCTTGTTTATCTTGTCTTCTATCTTTGCAATATGATCTTCTATCAACACATCAGCACGATAGCGTTTCTTTGAGTCCTTATTGTCAATCAGAGGGTCGTTAAAGGCATCTACATGCCCCGATGCTTTCCATATTGTAGGATTCATAAAGATTGAAGTATCAATCCCTACGATGTTTTCGTGCATCTGCGTCATTGCTTTCCACCAATAGCTTCGTATGTTGTTTTTTAACTCCACTCCCCATTGACCATAATCATAGACAGCCGCCATTCCGTCATATATTTCACTTGACGGAAAGATGAAACCATACTCCTTAGCGTGTGATGTTATCTTCTTAAACAGTTCTTCGTTGTTTGCCATAAATAATACAAAATGAGGCGGCAAAGGTACGAAATATTTTGATATTAAACTCAAATTACGCCCTCACCGAACTTTTTTTTCACTAATTCTATCAAAGATATAAATTGTCAGATTGCAGTTTTGCTCCTACACATTGAAGCGGAAGTGCATTATATCACCATCCTGCACAACGTAATCTTTGCCTTCCACGTTCATTTTACCAGATTCTTTGCACGAAAGTTCAGAACCAAGCGTTACATAATCATTATATTTTATCACTTCAGCCCTTATGAACCCCTTTTCAAAGTCGCTGTGTATCACACCTGCACAAACAGGAGCTTTACTACCCTTATGAAACGTCCAAGCCCTGACTTCACTTGGTCCAGCGGTTAGAAAAGTTTCCAGATCCAAGAGTTTGTAAGCCGCTGTTATCAATCTGACGACTCCCGATTGCTCCAAGCCCAATTCAGAAAGAAACATCATCTTCTCCTCATAAGACTCTAATTCAGCAATATCCGCTTCTATCTTAGCCGCCACAACAAGTATTTGAGCATTCTCCCGCTCTGCTTCAGCCTTTATCTGTTCCACATATTTATTACCTTGCTTGGCACTTGCCTCATCAACATTGCAGACATAAAGGACAGGTTTCGCCGTCAGCAAACAAAGCTCCCGTGCCGCCTTCTGCTCATCTTTGGTGTTAAAAGCAACAGTCCGTGCATTGATACCCTGTTCAAGCACCGCCTTATAGCGTTTGATGACCTCAAAACTTGCTTTGGCTTCAATATTACCTCCTAATTTTGCTGCCTTCTCTGCTTTTGAGTAACGGGTTTCAAGAGTTTCAAGGTCTTTAAGCTGCAATTCGGTATCTATAATCTCCTTATCACGCAGCGGATTGACAGAACCATCAACGTGAATAACATTATCGTCATCGAAACACCTCAAAACGTGCAGCAAAGCATCACATTCGCGTATGTTAGCCAAGAATTTATTGCCCAGACCCTCACCTTTGCTTGCTCCTTTTACCAATCCGGCAATATCAACGATTTCAACAGTCGTGGGAACGATTCTTTGCGGATGAACCAAATCAGCCAAGACGTTAAGCCTTTGGTCAGGCACGGTGATAACTCCAAGATTTGGCTCAATGGTACAAAAAGGAAAGTTAGCCGCTTGGGCTTTTGCGTTTGACAAACAGTTAAAGAGTGTTGATTTTCCAACGTTTGGCAATCCTACTATTCCACATTTTAATGACATATCTTTATTTTATTTTTCTGTTTCTTTCGTTTAATTTACTCTCTCTTTCATCCATTTTCTGGTTGCTTTCTAATGATTATACATATCAGTATTATAGAAATTCAAAATATTGATTGCCATTTGCCGAGCCGCTACAGCAGGGCTTTGCGGGTTGATTTCAATAGCCTGAGTGTAACAATCAATGGCGTGTTTCCAATCATTACCACGCCGAAAGAGATTTCCAAGCAGATAATACGTCATATCGTCCGCCTGATTGTTTGCAATAATCTGTTCAAGTCTCATTTTAGCCTCATCAAGCCTCAAATCGTCAATCAGATTTTTTATATCGTCATATTTATTGTTCATTTCCATTGTCCGAAGTCTTAATGTGTTCAACGCCATTGACAAAAGCACGCCATACTTTATTGCTTCCATAGTAATAAGGCAGGTATTCAATGGTCGGAATCTTTGTTGTGATGTAAAAGTTAGCCACTTTGCCAACCGCTATTGAGCCATGAGTATTGCTAATGCCCATTGCATAAGCCGTATTGAGCGTTGTAGCGTTGATAGCTTCAAAAGGCGTCAGTCTGTAATTAACACACGCCATACTAAGTATAAGTTGCATATTGCCAGAAGGAGAAGAGCCGGGATTGAAGTCCGAAGCCATTGCCACAGGAAGCCCGGCGGCTATCATATCTCTTGCAGGCGACAGACGCATATTAAGAAAGAAGGCAGCACCGGGAAGAATGGTCGGCATAGTTTGAGACGCCATTAAAGCCTCTATTTGACTTGCTCCTATAAATTCAAGATGATCAACGCTCAAAGCATTATATTTCACCCCAACTTCAACACCGCCTGAATTATCTAACTCATTGGCGTGTATCTTTGGCACAATGCCGTAACCCATAGCAGCAAAGAGTATCCTGTCTGTCTGTTCGGGTGTAAAGAAACCTTCATCGCAAAACACATCTACGTAATCCGCTAAATTTTCCTCTGCAATGGCGGGCAGCATTTCCTGTATTATCAAATCAACATAAGCATCCTGTCTCCCAATATATTCTCTTGGCACAGCGTGAGCCCCAAGAAAAGTCGCCTTTATTGCCACCGCACAATCAGCTTTAAGTCTCCGTATTACGCGAAGCATTTTCAGCTCACTTTGGGTTGATAAGCCGTAACCGGATTTAATTTCCACAGCACCAGTGCCATAATCCATCATCTCCTCTATTCGTTTGCGAGCCTCTAAATAAAGTTCTTCCTCCGTTGCTTCCCTCAATCGGTCGGCTGAGTTAAGAATCCCGCCGCCTCTTTTAGCAATCTGCTCGTAGGAAAGCCCCTTTATCTTGTCTATATATTCTATTTCGCGGCTGCCTTTGAAGACAATATGGGTGTGAGAGTCGCAAAACGAAGGCAGAACGAAACGTCCGTCAGCGTCAATCGTGGTCTCAAACTCACCAAGCGGCATTTCGCTCATCGCTCCAAAGGCTTTAAAGACACCATCTTCAACAATCAGAAACGCATTATCAACAACCGCCAAATTATCCATTTCTTTCCCACAGACAGCTATTGCTCTTGTCGTTGTCTCTGTTGAGACTAAGCCTTTAATGTTTTTGATTAGCATTCTCATATCCTGTTTTGCTTTTTTGAATTATCGTTTTGCAAAATTAGTCTTTTTTTATGGAAAATCAATGCTTTTTTTCATTTTACTGCTATTTGTTTTCAATTTGCCAAAATCAAGTTATAACGCCAATAAACGCTTATTTGGAAAATTAAATGTACCTTTGCACCTCAATTTTATCAACTTATGTACAGAAAAAACGATAATCAAAGCGGCGGAAACTTCAATAGAGAACGAACAAACAGGTCTTCGGATAAGTCTAAATCATATTCGGACAGGACTAATTCATATTCAGGCAAATCTAAATATTCTTCGGATAAACCTAAATGGTCTTCCGATAAACCAAAATATTCTTCCGACAGAGCAACATCTCCTTATAATAAGAAGAAAATATCTTTGGACAGGACAAATTCACATTCTGACAGGTCTAATTCATATTCTGACAGAACAAATTCATCTTTCGGCAGGTCAAAGTGGTCTTCGGATAAGCCTAAATATTCTTCTGACAGGACTAATTCACATTCCGACAGGACTAACTCATATTCCGACAGAACTAATTCATCTTTCGGCAGGTCAAAATGGTCATCAGATAAGCCAAAATATTCTTCTGACAGGACTAATTCATATTCCGACAGGTCTAATTCACGTTCCGACAGGTCTAATTCATATTCCGACAGGTCTAAATCACCTTTTGAAAGGTCTAAATTTTCTTCCGATAAGCCAAAGTGGTCTTCCGACAGAGCAACATCTCCTCACAACAGAAAGAGAATAGATTTGGACAGACCCAAAAGAGTTTTTGAAGCCCCAAGACGCAACCCTAAGACAATAACAAAAGAACCTGAAATGGTGAGACTTAATCGCTACATCGCCAACTCCGGTCTGTGTTCTCGCAGAGAAGCTGACGGGCTGATAGCTGAGGGTTTTGTGAAGGTCAATGAACAGATTATCACCCAGATGGGCTATAAGGTTTCACGCAAAGACGTTGTTACCTGTCGAGGGAAAAGATTGATAGGCGAGAAAAAGGTTTATGTGCTGCTCAACAAGCCAAAGGACTTCATTACAACGACCGAAGACGAACGCGGACGCAAGACTGTAATGGACTTGGTAAGAGATGCTTGCCGCGAAAGGATATATCCCGTTGGCAGATTGGACAGAAACACAACGGGAGTGCTGCTTTTCACCAACGATGGCGAATTGGCGAAGATGCTTACCCACCCTTCCTATGGTGCAAAAAAGATTTATCGGGCTGAACTCAACAGACGCCTCACGGCAGACGATATGCAGCGGCTTGTAGAAGGCATTGAGCTGGAGGATGGCAAGGCTTGGTTTGACCAAATAGAGTTTGACGGGGAAGACAGCAGCAGAAAAGTCGTTGGAGTTGAGATACATAGCGGCAGAAATCGTATTGTGCGGCGGTTGTTTGAGGCTTTGGATTATGAGGTCTTGAAGTTAGATCGCACATCCTTTGCTGGGCTGACCAAGAAGGAAATTCCAAGAGGACATTGGCGTCATTTGAGCGAAAAAGAAGTTGGTTTCCTTAAAATGATACGCCAACCGAAGGACTCAAAATAAGCCTTCAAAATATCAAAATCAACTCAAAAACTATTAAAATCAACTCATTTTTTCACCAATTTTGACTTCAATTTAGCGAAATTTGACTATATTTTGCTGAAATTTGACTTCAAAATCTTGAAACTTGACTCTGTGAAAGCGAAATCAAGTTCCGTTGCACGCAAACAAAGTTAGCGTTGAGCGAAACAAAGTTTCCATTTGACGAAATCAAGTTTCAATTTCCTAAAGTCAAGCTTTAGAATTCTAAAGTCAAGCTTTAAGAAATTAAAGTCAAGCTTTAGGAAAATAAAGAAAAACTTTAGGAAAATAAAGTCAAGCCTTATTCGGGCGAAAAAGGCAAAAAAAGAGGGGAAATCTTGTTTTGATTTCCCCTTTGTGCAGGTCGTAAATGTAAAATCTGTTTTCTGTGAGCCGAAGTTTTAATTCGGTTTAGTCAAACTTATGACTGCAAGCCTGTAATATCTAAGTTAGCTTCTTCAAATGAAGCCTTAGCAAGCTGTTTCATAAAGTCCGGTGAGGGATAAAAGCGACAGTAGGCACGCTTTATTGTGCTCGCATCCACCTGTGCAAGAGTTGTCTTCGCCGTAGCCTTGATGCCGGGAGCGAACATTCCTAAGATGTCGAGCTTTACTGCTTCGCCGTTAAGGATGTGGCGAGAGACGATAATCTCTAACGCTTTTAGGGCAGCCAGAACATCAGGGGCAGAGACGGTTGTTGCTTCCGAAATTTCGACTGCAAGTTTCTCTGTTGTGATGTTTGATACTCGGAAGATTCTTGCCAAGTAACGTGTTCCGGGATTAGCACCTGTGTGGATGTTTCGTTGAACTTTCACAAACTTAATACTCATAATAATACCTCCTTTCTGCGTTTAAGGGTTTTGTAACTTTGTTTTCATTTCGCCATGCTTTGTGAAGAGGCGACCCTTGCGGGATTTTAATTTTTTGTTTGTTCATAATTGTGAGTTTTTCTCAAAACTTATGTAGCAAAAACCGTGCCACAATAGTGTAAAATATGATTTTTTTCAATCTTTTTTTTGTTATATAAAATTTATGTACCTTTGCCGCCTGAAATAATTTGACTTATGATGAATATGTTAAACACTATATGGGATTTTCTTTTGAATGATGATATTGGACGAGTAATTGGAGTAATTACTGGACTAATAACTATTATTGGTGTTCCATTTGCAATAATTAAGGGAATAATATCTTGTTGCAAAAAGAGAAAAGCAAAAGCCGAAAAAGCCAAAGAAGAGGAATTAAAGCAAAAAGAAAAGGAGCAAGAAGCTCAGTGGAGGCAACAAGTTTTGCAAAACCAATCGCAAATAATTGAACAAACAAAGCAAACGCCAGCAGCAGACGCTTCAAAAGAGTTAATAGATGAGGCAAGTTTCATTCTTGACATTGTTGATAGCCTTCCACCAGCAGATTATTTTTTCCTAAAAGCATACGTTAGTCAAAACAGGAAAGAATACGAAATAGCAATAGGCTTTTATGAGAAGGCAATAGAATTAAATCCTGATTTAGCAGAGGCATATGGTAATATGGGAAATACTTATGGTGATTGGAAGCAGGATTACGAAACGGCTATTAAATGTTATGAGAAAGTAATAGAATTAAAGCCTGATTTAGTAGTGGCATATAACAATATGGGAAATGCTTATGCTGTTGGCATGCAGCAATACGAAAAGGCTATTGAATGTTATAATAAGGCAATAGAATTAAATCCTGATTTAGCAGTCGCATATTACAATATGGGAAATGCTTATGGTAATTGGAATGAACAATACCAAAAGGCTATTGAATGTTATGAGAAAGCAATAGAATTAAATCCTGATTACGCAGAGGCATATTACAATATGGGAATTGCTTATAAAGATTGGAATGGGCAATACGAAAAGGCTATTAAATGTTATGATAAAGCAGTAAAAGCAGACCCTAATAAAGCAGCGGCATATCACAATATGGGAAATGCTTATAGTGATTGGAATGGGCAATACGAAAAGGCTATTGAATGTTATGAGAAAGCAATAGAATTAAATCCTAATGACGCAGAGGCATATTACAATATGGGAATTGCTTATAAAGATTGGAATGGGCAATACGAAAAGGCTATTGAATGTTATAAGAAAGCAATAAAAGTAAACCCTGATTACGCAGAGGCATATCACAATATGGGAACTGCTTATAGTGCTTGGAATGGGCAATACAAAAAGGCGATAGAATGTTTTGAGAAAGCAATAGACTTAAATCCTGATTTAGCAGCGGCATATAACAATATGGGATTTGCTTATCGTCAGTGGAAAAGGCAATACAAAAAGGCGATAGAATGTTTTGAGAAAGCAATAGACTTAAATCCTGATGACGCAGTGGTGTATCTCAATATGGGAGCTGCTTATGCTGAAAGCGGAAATGAAAAAAAGTCAATAGAATGTCTAAAGAAGGCTGCAGAGCTTGGATATGAGCCTGCCGAGCAATGGCTTAAAGATAACAACATTCAATAAAAAGAGATGAAGATAAGGAAGCTAACATCAAAGGTCTTAAAGGTGCTTATGTGGGTGGCGATTGCTGTTGTGGTGCTGGTGGTTGCTGCTTTTGCTTTGGTTTATTTTAATCAGGAGAAAATAAAGTCAATACTTGTGGGCGAGATAAACCGTTGTCTGACCACAGAAGTAAAAGTGAAGCAGATAGATGTAACTTTGATTTCCACCTTTCCTGATGTTGCTTTGACCTTTAATGATGTGCTTGCCTGCGATGCCTACGAGGGCGAAGCGTCTTCGGATACGCTCTTTTTCTTTCATCGTCTGTACCTGTCCTTTGACGTTTTGGATATTCTGAAAAGCAATTACAACATAAAGAAAATCAAGGCTGAAGACGGGCAATTCAATATGAAAATCCGTAAAGACGGCAAAACAAATTATGTCTTTTGGAAACGTAACGACACGGCAAGCAATACGAATTTCCGTTTGCAGCTTAACGCCATTAAACTCAACGATGTAACATATAGTTTTAGAAATGACTGCACCCATCAATACTATAAAATATTTATTAGCAAGGGTTACGCCAACGGAAACTTCTATGCTTCTCAGCAAACAATAAAGCTCAACGCCGAGACAGTGCTTCAAAACCTGCAAGCCGACAATTTAGTTCTTGCAACTAACTTGCCACTGACGCTAAAGCTTCATTGTGAGAACGATACCGAGCAAGGCAAACTTCAATTAAACAAAAGCCATATCCAAGCAGGCAAAATGAAGTTTGACATCAACGGCTACCTCAATTATGGCAAGGAAAACTTTATTGATGTGTCGCTTGCGGGCAATCAAATCTCTATTAAGCAACTCATTGCTTTGCTGCCTGCCAATGTAAGCAAGATTTTCAAGGACTATCAAAGCAAAGGCAATCTTGTTTTCAAATCCACGATAAAGGGAAGAGTAGATAAGCGAAATGTTCCAGCCCTTGACGCTGATTTTAAGATAAATAACGGCAGCCTTTTCAACAAAGCGAGCGGCATAACCCTCAATCAAATCAACCTTGTCGGCAAATATTCCAACGGAAAGCAGCATAATTCGGCTACTTCGGTCATTGACGTCAGCCATTTCTCAACTCAATTCTGTGAAGGCTTGGTTAAAGGGTCGCTAAGGCTGTCTGATTTTGCTGAACTCAACGTTGAAGCCAACTTAAACACTGATTTAGACTTGCAAAAGTTGCAAGCCTTTTTGCAAATTAAGCAAGTGGCAAGCATAAATGGCAATTTGAAATGCGATATTAAAGCAAATGGAAGCCTGAAACAGATTAAAAATGTGGCAAAGGACGTAACAATGAGCGGGAAGGCTGATGTTGCTAACTTAAATCTTAAAATCAAGGATTTGGACTACTCTTTGAGCAAAACCGATGTTAGTTTTGAGTTTGACAATCGCAGTATAAAGGTGCTGAATCTTAAAGGTCTGCTCAACAATCAACCTTTGGCTTTCACAGGGACAATAACCAATCCGTTGGATTTTGCTTTCAAAAACACCAACCTTCTTTCCCTTGACGGCAATCTTCAACTTGCTGCCTTTGAATACAAAACCGACAAAACCAAATCAAGCGACAGCTCCACCTTTTCCTTACCCAAGAACCTGAATCTTGACCTCAATCTGCAGGTGGCAAGTTTCAAATACGCCAATCTTCATTTGCAGAACATCAAATCAAATTTCAAACTTTCCAATTCAGGTTTCACGCTTACCAATCTGTCTTGCAATGCTTTCAATGGGCAAATCAGCGGCACGACAGGCTTAGTTGAGGCGGCGAAAGAGGGTTACAATCTGTTCGGGTCGCTCAATATTGTCGCCGTTGATATTTCTGCTGCCTTCAAAGGCTTGAATAACTTCGGTCAAAAGGCATTAACGGACGCCAATATCAAAGGAAAATTATCCGCAACAGCCACTTATAACATTGCTTTTGACAAACAGTTCAACGCTTTGCAAGATAAAATTTCTGCTTCTGTGGCTTACAAGGTTGAAAACGGCGGTTTGCATAACGTTGCCTTGCTTCAAAAGCTGTCTCATTTCGTTGAAGAGTCGGCTTTGCAAGATATGACCTTCGCAACCATTGAATCGGCTTTGCAGATTAAGGACGGGTGCATTAACTTTGAGCCTTTGAAGGTGCAATCCAACGTTTTAAGTTTTGAATTTCTTGGCAAGCATTATCTCAAATCAAACAATATTGACTACCATTTTGCTATCCGTCTGACGGAGCTTGCTTCCAAGAAAAAGAAAGCAAAGATGGCAAAGCAGCAACAGGATTTCGGCACTTTGGAACAGGATGCCGACTCCCGCCTTACGCTCTTTGTAAAGATTGGAGGCTCAATAGATAAGCCTGTTTTCTCGTATGATATGAAGCGAAACCTTGAACAGGCGAAACAAACGCTTAAAGAGGACAAACAAAAGATTAGTCTGCAAATCCAAAACGACCTTAAAATAAACTCGGAGCAAGTAAAAAAAGACCGGAGTCAATGGTCAAAGCAGTCAAAGGGTCAATGGGTTATAGAATGGGAAGATTCGCCGCCGGATACTGCTGTTTCAAAGCCACAGAAAGACGAGTCGCCCGATTTAATCATTGAATGGTAATTTAGCAACGCCACCTTAATTTCTTGAAACGCCGCTTCAGCGTCACGAAGTGGCGTTTCGTGACGCTGAAACGCCGTTTTAGGAAAATGAAGCAGTGTTTGGATAAGATGAAACAAAAATCAAGACTTTATAAAGATTGAATTGGAAACCGAATCTCTTGATTTGTACCAACGCTCTAAAGAATAAAATCAACGCCATAGCCTTTAAACTTATTTGAGTGGCGTTTGGCGGGCATTACTTTTGTCCTTTATGCCTATAAACGTAAGATTTTCTTTGTCCTTTGGAAATAAAGTTGTAATTTTGCAGGCTCAAAACGAACCATATTTTAATAAAACAAAAAAGTAATGAGAGTAAAATTTGATGATATAAACCTCAAAGCAAAAGGCAGCAATGTTAGCTTTGAGCAGTGGGAAAAGGCAGCAGGCATAAACAAAAACTGGCTTACTCCAGAGCAGATACCCTTAAAGCCTGTCTATGGAAAGAGCGACTTGAACGGCATGGAACATCTGAATTATGCAGCAGGAATAGCACCTAATTTGAGAGGACCATACTCAACGATGTATGTTATGAGACCTTGGACTATCAGGCAGTACGCAGGTTTCTCAACAGCAGAGGAAAGCAATGCCTTTTATCGCCGTAACATTGCCGCAGGTCAGAAAGGTTTGTCAGTGGCTTTTGATTTGGCTACTCACAGAGGGTATGACTCCGACCACGAGCGTGTTGTTGGTGATGTAGGTAAGGCAGGTGTGGCTGTGGATAGTATTTTGGATATGAAGGTGCTCTTTAATCAGATTCCTTTGGATAAGATGTCGGTTTCAATGACCATGAATGGGGCAGTGCTTCCTATTTTGGCGTTTTACATCATTGCAGCCGAAGAGCAGGGAGTGTCAATGGATAAATTAAGCGGCACAATTCAGAACGATATTCTCAAAGAGTTTATGGTTCGTAACACTTACATCTACCCGCCGAAGCCTTCAATGAAGATCATCGCCGATATATTTGAATTTACATCAAAGAATATGCCTAAATTTAATTCTATATCTATTTCAGGTTATCATATGCAGGAAGCAGGGGCAACGTGTGATATAGAAATGGCTTATACTTTGGCTGACGGCTTGGAATATATTCGTGCAGGCATCAATGCTGGTATGAGCATTGATCAATTTGCTCCTCGTTTGTCGTTCTTCTGGGCAATAGGAATGAATCACTTTATGGAGATAGCGAAGATGAGGGCAGCAAGGATGTTATGGGCTAAGTTGATTAAGCAGTTCAATCCTAAAAATCCTAAATCTTTGGCTTTGCGTACTCACTCGCAGACTTCGGGCTGGTCATTGACAGAGCAAGACCCTTTCAATAATGTAGCAAGAACATGTGTTGAGGCTTTGGCAGCGGCTCTTGGTCATACGCAATCTTTACATACCAATGCTTTGGATGAGGCTATTGCTTTACCAACGGACTTTTCTGCACGCATAGCTCGTAATACTCAGATATATTTGCAGGAAGAAACAGATATTTGTCGTTCTGTTGATCCTTGGGCAGGTTCATATTATGTGGAAAGTCTGACTCATGAAATAGCTCATCGTGCTTGGGATTTGATACAGGAAGTTGAAAAGCTCGGTGGAATGGCTGCGGCAATAGAAAGCGGCATTCCTAAGATGAGAATTGAAGAGGCAGCAGCAAGAAAACAGGCAAGAATAGACTCTGGTCAAGATACAATCTTAGGTGTTAATAAATATAGATTAGACAAAGAAGCTCCTATTGAGACCTTAGAGGTGGATAACACAGCTGTAAGAGAGTCTCAGTTGAAGCGTCTTGCTAAATTAAGGGCAGAGAGAAACGAAACAGAGGTTCAAAGCTCTTTGGAAGCTCTTTCAAACGTAGCAGCAACTGGCAAAGGTAATTTGCTTGAATATGCTATTGATTGTGCAAGAAAGCGTGCTTCTCTTGGCGAAATATCAGATGCGTTGGAGAAACATTATGGTCGTTATAAAGCAAAAATAAATTTAATTTCAGGCGTGTATAGTTCAGAGACAAAGAATAGTGATAGCTTCAAGAAAGCTCAGCAACTCTGTGATGAGTTTGCAAAGATAGAGGGCAGACGACCTCGTATTATGATAGCCAAAATGGGACAGGATGGACACGACAGGGGAGCAAAGGTTGTGGCAACAGGTTATGCTGACCTTGGCTTTGACGTTGATATGGGTCCATTGTTCCAAACGCCAGCAGAAAGTGCTAAACAGGCTGTTGAAAATGATGTTCATATCGTTGGCGTTAGCTCTTTGGCTGCAGGGCATAAGACACTTGTTCCGCAGGTTATTGAAGAGCTAAAGAAGCTCGGCAGAGAAGATATTATGGTCATTGTTGGTGGGGTTATCCCTGCTGCCGACTACGATTATCTTTACAAGGCAGGAGCGGCAGCAATATTTGGACCGGGCTCTATCATACCCGAATGTGCTATTAAGATGTTGGATATTCTCATTCAAGCTCGCAAATAATAGACTATTAAAACGTAAATAATCAAAAGGGCTGCTCGTTTAGAACAGCCTTTTTTTTGTTGCTCTGTGAGTTTTACATTCTTTTCACAAACTGCGTGACAGACTTTTGTAATACTTGCATTGCCGTTCCAGAACTCTTTTTTATGAAAATGAAAAACACTCATTGACTAACATAAATTCAATGTTATTAAAATGCTAATTCATTAAGTTTTACGACTGCAAAGATAATAATTTTTCAAACAACGCAACATTAAAACGCCGCTTCATTTTCCTAAAGTGGCGTTTCGTGACGCTAAAGCGGCGTTTCAAGAAATTATTACGGCGTTTTATTTTCTTAAAACAAAGACACAAAAAAAGGAATAACCCTTTCGGATTATTCCTTTTATAATTGGTAATGGCTAAAGAGCCAACTCTGCTTAGTTATTAACGATGTTTTGGAAGTCTATAAGCGACCAGTAACGCTTGAACTCAACATCTTGCTTTGCTTGATATTTGTAAGCAGGCTCTTGTTCGCAAGCTTCGCGTAAATTCTTTATCAAAGAAGGTACATCGTCTAAACGTGCGTAACAAACAGCACGAAGATAATTAACCTCTGATGTTTGGTCCATACAGCAGTCCAAAGTGCGGATAGCATTGCCTGTGTTGCCTGTCAATAATTGGATTAAAGCCAAGTTGTAAGTGCATTTTCTTCCATCAAGTTTCTCTGCAGCGTTTTCGTATTTGCCTTGTTTGATAGCAACGATAGCCTTGTTCATATCAGCTTGTTCGCTGCCAAGGTCAGAAGCACGATTGAAGTAGTTCTCAGCCGTTGTTACATCTTTCAACGCCAAGTTTAATAAGCCAAGATTGTTTAACACCTGAGCATTGTCAGGAGATATTTGATCTGCTGTTTCAAGGAAACGCTTTGCATCATCTAATTGATTTAGATAAAGAGCAACAGCACCTGCATTATTCCAGCCAGCCCATTCAGAAGCGAAACGTTCTGTAGCCGTAGTGTATATTTTTAATTTATTAGCATAGTTATGAGTTAAAGAAGCGGCATACATCAATTCATCAAAAGTAAGGTTGTCAGGGTTCGTTGTTGCCATTTTTGCAATTTCTTGGTCTGTCTTTTGCACACCTGAGAAGTTGAAAGCAATCTCACCACGGCGTAAAGTAGGAAGAATATCCTCTTCAATCTGACGGAAGACAACAGACATATTTCTTATCTCTTGCTCACGGCGAATCTTATCAGGTTGAGACTTTACCACATTGATAACAGTGTTCTTTTCTTTCAAAGTTGAGCCTTCTACCAAGCGAATGAAGTTTTCCCAGTCTTCGCCTTTTGCATTGGAACTGATAACAACATCTTTCTTTGCCTCACTTACATACTTATCAACGTCTTCTTTCTTTATGTTCTCTACCTTTGCTCTTTCCTTCAAAGCGTCATTGAGCATTTCATCAACTAACTTAACGGTTGATTCTGCTCTTTTCTTTGATAGACCGATGTTGAAAGACTCTTCACCTTCAGGAGAAGCCCACGCATTAACAAATATCTGCTTTGGAACTTGGTTATTGACGATATAAGACTTCATTGTCTCAATACCCTTCTTTGCATCCATTTTCTTGTTGATAGCATTACCCCAATTTACGTCTGCAAGATTAACCGTAAAATAAATGTCAGAAGACATCAATTCAGACTCTTTAACCGTGTAATGAGGGGCTTCCAAAGCCATATCGCCTCGTAAATCAACACGATTAGAAGTAGAGTTGATACCTTCGGCAACCTTAACGTTTCCTAACTCTATAGCACCTTTGTTTTCCAATGCTTCGGAGCGAGTAGCGTTTGCTTCATTAACCGTCTTAGACTTGTACGCAATAGGATTTAAGGTCAATTTAGCCCCTTCCATACCTTGTCTATAAGCCACGGTGTCTTTATAAACAAACCTTCCGCCAGTCTTTTTGTCAATAGCCTTGCCGTTACCATCTACCTTTGCTCCTTTAAGGTTCATAGGAGTTAAATTAACTTCGCCAGTTGCCCATGTCAAAACAGGTTGAAGATAAACAACAGCGTCTTTTTGGAAATACCCCTCAGGAATGTTTCCATTAATGGTTACAACAACGTTATCACCATTGGCTTCCATTGGATTTGGAGAGATTTGATAACGTACCTGATTATGGTTGTCTTGCATTTTTTTGATACTTGAACAACCGCTGAAAAGCAATACCATACTAATTGCTATAACGCTTAAAACAGATTTTTTCATATTAGAATTCAATTAAATTTTACTATTTATATCGGGTGCAAAAGTATAAAAAAAAAATGAAACAACAATGAAAAATCTTTTTTTTATCAAAAAAAGGCAATTATTTTGTTCAAATAACACTAACATATTACCTAAATAATGGGGTGTAATAACGACAAATGCCTCTTGTTTTGCCATATATAATAAGGATTTGCAGATGTGTTACTGGCAAATGATGAAAAACAACAATGCTACCCCAACTACAAAAGACAAAATACTTACTGGGGACACCACTATTATATAGCAGCCCAATTTTTGAGTGTTTAGCCGCCTTATTCGCTTCTTTCATTTTAGCTAAACGCCGTTATAATTTAACTATATGCTGTTTTATTTTCACCAAACGCCACTTTAAATTCGGTAGGTATATACCAAACGCTCATTTGCTATATACCAAATTTTCATTTGGTATATACCTACCGAATTTTTGGTATATACCTACCGAATTTTAAACGCCACTTCAGCAAAATAAAATGGTGTTTAGTTAAGTTAAGGTGGCGTTTTATGGAAATAGGGTAGGATAGGGGAGTGGTTACTTGCGGCAGTGTGCTTTCAAAATAGCACCGTAGTAAAGTTAGCCTTTTCAGGCGTGCTACTTTTTTACACCTATATTATATAATAGGGAAATATAAGGGGCGAGTTAAAATGTCCCTAAATAATTTTGCCTTTTTTACTCATAATTACCTGATATATGATAACTTAAAAACTTTTTACCTAAAAGTTAAAATGTCCCCAAACTTAACATTTGTTTAACATTTGCTTTACATTTTTGCCGATAAAAGAGACTATAACTTAACATTTACTTTACATTGGTAGTAATATAGCTCCAAATTCAATAATAATACGGTTTTAAGCCGCTTTTTTTATGTCCTGTAATAACCCAAAAATTGCAGTAAAAAGTCATTAAAAACCGATTAACTAAATGTAAAGTATTTTTGACAAAAAAATGAATGGAAATACAAATGGGAATACAAATGGGAATACAGAATATGATAAAAAATGTATGCGAGTTTAGCGGTTTTTGACGCAAAAAAATACCGAGTTGGCTATAAAAACGACAGAAAAAGTACCGAGTTTTTTAAGACTTGAAACCTTTTAAGTTATCATATATCAATCAATTAACTATAATTTTGCCATATTTTATGCCGAAAAAGTATTGCTCTCCCCTCTTTTTCAAATCAACTATATTTTTCCTCATTCAACCTACACCGTTGAGTTCATCAACCATGGCGGCTACACAAAGCAAGAAAGGCTATCTATTCTTTCTGAGCAAAAATTGTATTTGGAAGTTGATAAACTTAATTTGGAGTTGAAAGAACTTCAAAAGCAGTTTCCTGACAACACCATTGTTGAGCGACTTTTGTCTCTTGGTGCAAACATCGCAACTATTATAAGCAGGTTCGCCAAATATTAACCTCAAGAACTTATTAACTGGTGAGTGTTCTCTTGCGTACATCCAGTTAGACTTCTCTGTGTAGATAACATTTCCGCTTTCACCTCTAACAACATAGTTGTACATGCGGGTTTCGTTGCTATATGTCTCCTCAATAATATACTTGTTTGTCATTCCTTTTTTTAATTTTTCTTCCATTTTGTTTGTATGTTAATTTTTTTTATTACTTTTGCATTCTCAAAAAGTCGTAAATATAATGGGTTGAGATTTTGACAACCGAACTTATTTACGGCTTTTTGGCTTTATTTATATAGTAGGGTTGCTCAAATTTGTAATCAATGATTTCAAAGCCAATTAACCACTTTTTACTATTGTAGTTATACGAATAAACATTATACCCGACAACTCCTCTATTTTTCTTTTTCTCTATATTTTTTACGTCTTTTGGGCTATTCGTATCCTTGCGTATTCCCAGCGGCTCAAACTTCTCAAAACGTAGTTTGTTGCCATTCTTTGCAAGGCTTATAAATACATTCTTTTCCTCTGCTGTCTTTGTATGAGGCAAAAAATATTGTCTCGCAACTTTGCTTGATAAATTCATTTTCCCTGTATGCAAATTCTCAAATTCGTAGCGATTACTTTCTTGAGCCTTTGCCCACTCCAATACCAGCCTGTCAGCGTTTTTGTTTGCAAGAGTATTAAGTGTTTTTTGTGCATCCTTTTCTTTTTCTACCGCCTTGAAGTAAGGATGCTTGTTAGAAAAGATTATCTTTTGCTTTCCTGCATTGTAACGGAATATCTTTTGAGCGGGTTTTGCCGTTGCGGCTTCACCAGCGTCTATTGCCTCCTGCGAGTTTGATAGAGGGTATTTCTCCTTGAGCACCTGTACAACAGTGCAGCGGCAGCCCCAGTCATTTGGCGGATAAAATTCGTCCCAAAACGGGTCAGATGGCGGCAAGGTTATGCCGTCTAACGCCTGATGTTCAGGTCTCACAAGCCCGTCATTTGCCGTTCGGTATTGCAGCCAGTATTCGTCTCCGTCTTCTTCAATCTGCGACCACTTGGCAGCCATAATTGATGCACCCGTGGCATAGTTGTATTCAGTATTAAGATAGGTCTTATTGTATTTGTCATTGATTTTGAGAGCATCCTGCTGGAACTGATAGTAAGGTTTTATCGCTCCCTTGTCGTCCCGCAACAGGCTGTTCATTTCTTTGAGCTGCACATCTGTTTTACATCCAGAGAACCTATAGACGTTCTCTTTGAGAGCGGCGGTGAGTTCTGCCGGTACTTTCTGCTCTATTCTATAGATAGATTGCGACAGCAGGTCGTAAGTCTCATTTATCACTGCTCGTACAGGCTCGGACTTGAGCATGGAGTCGTTGAACCCGCCCTGTTCATGCACATATTTTACAGCATCGTTCCAAAGTTTGTCGTTAAACTTTGGAGTGTCGCTCTGTTTAAGTGCGACAAAACTATCTCTGTAAAGTAAGCTTAAGGCTTTTGGTAGCCCTGCATTTTTGGCAGGGCTTTTTAGAAAAAATCTGTCTGCTCGCCCCTACCTGTTATTGGTATGTTGTATTTTTCTGCGAAGTATTCGGGCGGTATTTCATAACGATTGGCAAGCAACATCTGCTCAATCTGTATGAGTTGTGCAGGCTCATAATCAACGGTATTATCCCAAACGAATGTATATCCTTCCACAGGAAAGCCCTTCATTGCCATAAATGGAATAAGCTTGTTATTTATGACATCCTTTATGAAGTCGGCATCCTGTTCAATAACATTCTTAAATATCTCCAAATGGACTTCGCTTTGTGATAGAGACGAGCCGCTGTCAATAGTCATAGTTTGGTTCAGAATACCTTTGGAAAGTTCGCTGTTTGCTCTGTCAATACGCTTGTCATATACGTTGAAAGCATCGCCTCGTGTTGTCTCCATAAACTCAATGGTAGTGCCTTCTGGGAAAACGCCATAAGCCATTGCACCCATATCTTTGAGAGTTGTATTTACATCATCAATCTCTTTTGTATCTCTTGATGTTGTTTTAGCTACACGTACAGGTGCACCAAATATCTCACCGAAGGCAGACCAAAAGGCAAGCATATTCTTTTTAGAAAGAGCTTCGGGAGAGCATTTGAGCAGCAAGCCCAAGTCGTTTGTCTTTCCCACCCCTATACACCATTGAGCGAAGTCGCCGTCTAAATAAGTTGTCCCTTTGTTTGGTTCATCCGACTGGTCTTTGACAATCACGCCATATTCGGGTATTACGTGCTTGCGAGGAACGAGTGATAAGCCATCAAACTTCAATACCTCTCCCGGAATGGTTGCACCGAACTCAATGAGAGAGTAACCCCACAGCCTGCTGTCAAGAGCCAGTTGCATAAACTCCTTAAACCATTCGTTTTCAAAGACAGCGGTAAGTTTATCATTCTCTTTACCGTTCTTATCTACTATCTTAAACCCTTTTTTGAGGGTCATATTCTGTCGCTGGTCTATGCAGCCTGTTAAGTGCAGGTCTGTTGTTACATCCATATAGACGTCATAGAGGTTATTACGCTTTGGGTTCTCAATGTTGAGAGCCTGCTGCCACGCAGCACGCCATATACCTATATCTTTCTTTGTGAGGTTTGCAGACTTCAGGTCAAGCTCTATAACCATTTTTTTGAGTTTGCCTTTCTCTGATTTGCTCATTGCCGCAAGCATCTCAGGCGTGTAAATAGAGGGCTTTGTTACCCTCCTGCCAAATTGTAAAATATCCTTAATTACCATTTTAAAATCTTTTTAATCGTTGTTTAACTACCAGTCGTATTGTGAAGGGTCGATAGAGCCGAACCTTATTCCTGTACCCGTTTCATTACCACTGCTGTCGGTCTTTGCGGGCAGTTCAATAGATACGTTGCCTTTCTGTGCAAGCGTGAGCCATTCAATAGCTCGCTCGTAACGCTCTTTGCGTATATCGTAGCCCATTTTGCGTGGCATCGCTGCTATTAAGTGCCATAAAGCCACATCACATGTAAGAGCAATAAGAAACTCGTTGCGTTCCTCACCCACTTTTGCGTACGCAAGAGGCATATTATAGCGATTGAGAAGATAGCTGCCTATCTCGCCGATGGCGTGCCGCTCTGCTCTCTCTAAATTTGTCTGGTCTGACTGGTCTATCACCTGTAACGCATCCGCCCCGCAGACAACCTTATAATCTTCATTTGTCAAAAACATAGTCTATTTTTTATTATTTTTGCAATCAATAAATTAAATAATATGTCAAATTACCATTCATCTATTACGGAATTATTAAGCACCCAAAAGGACTTGTTAGAAAAAAGGGAAACTTGGTTGAAAAGTCTCCTTTTAATGTCTTCAACTCTTTTTGGTATTCTAATCTCTCTCCACGATAAAACTTCAAATAACCCAATTGACCATCTTTTGTTTGCATGTTCATTGGCTTTAATTGGACTTGGTATCCTTCTGACCACAATCGCACTATATTCTCAAATAGAGTTACTTTCTCTTTTTGCGAAAGCGTATAAGAATGAAATTCTATCCGCACAAGGCGAACGCCGTGATGTGAAACCCGTAATTGTAAATACCTGTAAAGTATTCTTAATTTGCGAAAAAGTCGGATACATTTGTTTTTCTTTCTCCGTGTTATTACTGATTGTGTATTCATTTTATCCGAGTGGTGTTTTGTAAATTGCCTTAGACTGCAACACTTGGTACGGCACATTAAATATCTTTTGTCTTTGCATACGTTTAAGGTCCTGCTTTGCGAATACATGAGGCTTGCCGCCCCACATCACAACAAGAAATCTTTGCTTTGTCAATTTGTGCAATTTGTTTGCTTGCTTTATCGCTCTCTCTACTCTGTATGAGAACAATGCTTTTTTGATAATTTTGAACATAATAATAATAATAAATGAGCTGCAAAATTACAACCACTTCTTATTCTGAACAAGGATTTGCAAAAGGGTTAGAATATTTATTTTAAGGGTTGTACAAAAATTTGGGCAGCGTTGTAAGTGGCTGTACTTTTGCACTTTCAAAATGAATAAAAATTGAATAAACAATGCCAAAAGAAGCGGTAATATCAACGAGTAGTTTAAACAGTTACGGAACACGAGTTCTGACCGAAGGGATAGACCTTGAGCAGTACAGAAAGAACCCTATAATGCTATGGATGCACAATCGTGTATGGAGAGGGTCTACTGACGAGGTGCAGCCTATCGGTACGATTGATAATTTGCGTATTGATGGAGATAAGCTTATTGGCACACCTGTTTTTGACGAGGACGATGAGTTCGCTTTGAAGTTGAAAAAGAAATGGGACAAAGGCATTTTAAGGATGATGTCGGCAGGCTTGGAGATAGTAGAGGAGAGTTCCGATATGCAGTATCTTTTGCCGGGACAGACGCGGAAGACCCTTACGAAAACAAAGTTGATAGAAGTGTCCATAGTTGATATAGGAGCGAACGACGATGCATTGGCATTATATAAAGAAGACAGAACGATAAATCTTGCGGCGACTTCGCAGTCTTTGGACTTTTTAAACTTGGAGAATACAAATAAAATAAATCAAAATAAAACAGAACAAACAAACAAAAATCAAATGGAAAAAATTGCATTAGCATTAGGACTCGCGGCTACGGCTACAGAGTCCGATGTTCTTGCGAAGATTATGAGCCTTCAAAGAGAGAATGGCGAGGCTATTGAACTTCGTAAAGAACAGGAAAGACAAATGACAGCAGCCATTGAACAAGAGGTCAATGGGGCTATCGCTTGCAGTAAGATAACAGCTGACAAGCGGGAACACTTTATTCAGATGGGCAAGACAATGGGCTTAGCCGCATTACAACAAACATTGGCAATGCTTTCGGTACCGGGCAAACCATCGGAAACAATCAATCAACAGACAGCAACACCTGGCGGAACACCGAAGACTTACAGCAAGCTCTCAGAAGTCCCAGAAGGCGAACTTGTGGCATTGAGAAAAGAGAATTTTGCCGAGTATGCAAAACTGTATAAGGCAGAATACGGAAAAGAATGTGAGATTTAAAAAAAAGAGAAAAAAATGAAGAAATTAATGTTTTTATTTGCGTTTATAATAAACGCATTTGTTGGTGGCACGTTGGCTGCCATCGCAGGACTTCCGCCTGTTGCGGGAGCAATAGGATTGAATGTAGTTGGAGCGGTAATGCCTCTTGGCGGTGGCTTGCATGCAACTGTTTATACGGAGATATGGACAGGCGAGACAATTAAGGCTTTCCGTACGTCAATAGAAAGTATAGGGTGGTTAAACAGGATAAGGTCTTATGACCAATATGCCGAAAACGATGTTATACATTTTGTAAATATTGGTGGAGACCCGACAGTTCTTATTAACAACACGACCTACCCTTTGGCAATAGAGAACTTAACAGATGCAGATAAGGTAGTGTCGTTAGACAAGTATCAGACGAAACCAACAAGAGTAACTGACGATGAGATTTATGCTCTTTCTTACGACAAAATGGCATCGGTGATTGAGCGACACAGAGACGTGGTAGATGAAACGAAGTATAGGAAGGCATTGCATTCACTTGCACCTGCGTCTAATGCGACATTGACACCTGTGGTATTGACAAGCGGAGCGAACTCCGATGACGGAACGCGAAAAAAGATTACAACAGCTGACATCATTGCTTTGAAAAAGCAGTTTGATATTCAAAAAATACCATTGACAGAACGTATATTGGTTCTTTGCCCGGATCACGTTCAGGATTTACTTTTGGAAGACCGAGAGTTTGCTCAGCAGTATAATAACTATACGACAGGTAAGATTGCTAATATGTACAGCTTTGAGATTTATGAGTATGTAGATTGCCCTTATTATACAGTTGCAAACAAAACGAAGTTGGCTTATGGGGCGATTCCAGACACAGGTACGGACAGAATGGCGTCTATTGCGTACTATGCACGACGAATGATGAGAGCAACAGGCTCAACAAAATCTTATTTATCAGAGGCAAAAACCAACCCAGAAAATCAGCAGAATCTTTACAACTTGAGACATTACTTTATCTGCTTGCCGCTTAAGAATGAGGCATTAGCAGCAATAGTGTCAAATGTTGTTGCATCATAAATAAGGAGAAATAAACTATGGCAAAAGAATTAACAAAAAAGGAATTGGATGCTTTGGAAGCACAGAAGCAAGCAGAAGAAACGGCAATGCCTATGGAAGATGCTGCAAAGCAAAAAGAGGTTAAAGTAGATATAGCGGCAAAAGCAAAAAGACTTTTCAAAAGTTTTCCGCAAGCTGACATACTCTATTTCACTTCTGACGGGACGGCTTTTATGTCGGAATGTGACGCTTCAAATCACGCTCACACTCTTACTGACGATAAGGTACAAACTATAAAAAGAAAGTAGCTATGTTACCACGAGTTAAAATAGATTTCAAAAACGGTTCGCTTGGGAGCGTTGCTCCCAATGCGGACGGCGTTTGCGGCTTGGCGATAACAGGCTCTCCTGTTACCGATAAGTTTGCACTGCTCGCACCTTACATTCTGCGCAGCCTTGATGGTTTGGTGGAATTGGGTATTACTTCTGATACAGAAGATGTAAATGCCAATATCTACAAAGAGGTTAAGGAGTTTTACGCACAGGCAGGCGATGGTGCAGAGTTGTGGCTTATGGGTTTTGCCGATACGATATTGCCTTCGGCTATCTGCGACAAAACCAATGAAAATGGAGCAAAGAAACTCATCAAGGTTGCACAGGGTAAATTACGCTGTCTTGCAGTAAGTTTTCGTAACCTTGCTGCGTACACACCAACGCTCACAAATGGATTGGACAGTGATGTTGAGACAGCAATGCTCAACGCACAGGCGTTGGCTGAGTGGGCAACAACAAGCCTGTATGCACCTTTGTTTGTCCTTTTGGAAGGTAGAGGCTTTGCAACAGCAAACATTACGAACCTTGCTGACCTTTCAACAAATAACTATAACAGAGTAGGTGTTTTGATAGGTGATACTGCAAGCGGCACGAAGTCTGCAGCAATAGGCTTGTTGGCAGGGCGTATTGCATCAACACCAGTCCAAAGACATATCGGCAGAGTGCGTGATGGTGCTTTGAAGGTACAAACTATCTTCATTGACGACAAAGACCCCGTGCTTGCAGATGTAGAGAGTGTCAACGATAAAGGTTATATAACTTTTCGTACCTTCACGGGCAAGGCAGGTTACTTCTTTTCAGACGACAACCTTGCTACGGCAGTGGCAGACGATTATCGCTCTATTGCTCGCCGCAGAACTATTGACAAAGCATATCGTATTATTTACCAAACTATGCTTGAGAAGGTCAACGAGGAGATGCCTATAAGCTCAACAGGCGGTATCCCCGCAGCTTTCGCCAAAGCATGGGAGGCAAATATCATAAGTGATATTGTCAATAATATGGGTGTCAATGGTGAGTTGGGGAGCGATCCTGATAATCCAAAAGACAAAGGTGTAAAAGCATATATCAACCCTGAACAGAACGTTGTCGCAACGTCATCGTTCGTCGTAAAGGTGCAGATAAAGCCTTTCGGATATGCAAAGTATATCAATGTAGAACTTGGTTTTTATACAACAGAATAGGAGGTAAATATGTTAATAAACGGAAAAGAATTTGACTTTTCAAAAATTACAATCATTGCAGCGGGCAGAGATATTATAGGCTTGCGAGGCATAAAGTACAAACGCTCTAAAGACAAAGAACATTTGCACGGTAAGGGAAATGAGCCGTTGAGCATTCAATCGGGCAACGTAACTTATGATGGCAGTATGTCGGTAACTCAGTCGGAGTATCTGGGTCTAAAGCAACTTGGAGGCGGCAGCATATTGGATTTGAATATTGATATTGCTGTGGTTTATGGCGACAGAGGCTTGGCATTGGAGACAGATATACTTTATGGAGTTGAATTTACTGAAGAGGAAACAGGTTGGGGACAAGGAGACAAAAGTACCACTATTGAACTGCCATTTTTGTATATAAGGCAAGGATAATTAAAAATCAGTTAATCGGTAATCAAAAAAAAACATTTCAAAAAATGAAAGTAACAGAAGAACAAATCAAAAATTGGAAAAAACAGCACGGGGAAATATTTTGTGTTGAAGTAGATGGCAAGAGTTGCTATCTGCGTGTTCCAACAAGGGCAGAACTTGGCTTTGCTGCAGAGAGTGCCAAAACCAATCCATTAGCTTTTAATGAGGTCATTTTACGTGAATGCTGGCTTGCGGGTGATGAGGAGATAAGAACGGATGATGGGCTGTTTTTATCTGTGTCAGGGCAGCTTTCCCAAATGATTGAAATTAAGGAGGCTCAGATAAAAAAGCTATAACGCTTGCTGAAGTTGATGAGAGTGATGGGATACGCATAATCAATGCCAAGTTACGCAGGTATATGAGCATCGCAAACCCCGAACAATTATCAGATATTGAATGGGCAAGCAGATATAAGGAGTTAGAGTGGTTGGAGCAAAAGGAAGCCGAAGCAATGAAAATTAAAGGGTAATTCCTATAAAGATTATGGCAAGCATTGAAATATCAATAACTATGCCACAAGTAAGAATAATTTTTGCATTCTTTGGCTTCTCTTTTTTAAGACGATTAAAAACTTTGTATGGCAGCATAACGAATGCAGCAACAAACACTACAGGAGCGAAAGCATAAACAACGAGTTTTGGAAAAACTCTGAAAGCTCCTCCTACAAAGGTTACAAGTCCGCTAAATAACAGACATAGCCCACCAATTATTAAGTATGAAAATATAATTATCCAAATCAAAATCATAGTGCAAAGGTAAATAAAAAAATTGACATGGCAGAAAATATCCTTGAATATACGCTACAACTCAAAGACCAGATAACAGGTACGCTCACTAAAATTGGTATTAGTAATGAGCAGCAACTTGGTACTTGGGCTGCCGTAGAGAAAAAGGTTGATGCTGCAAGTAATACAATGAAAAATTGCGGTGTTAGCATTGGCTCTCTGCGCCAAAAGATAGATGCCTTGCAAGCGGAGAAAGAATGGATACCTGCCGATAATGTCAATGCCATAAGGCGAGTAAATATAGAGACAAAGAACCTTGAAAAACAGATCCAAAAACTGGAAAGTCTTAATGGAGGTAAGCTTAAGGCTTGGTTTAACAATTTGAAGCAATCTATACCCATACTTGGAGCGGTAACTAACCCGCTACTGATGCTTGGTACTGCGATGTACAAGATTGGTAGCTATGTTAAAAGTTCTGTTGGTTCGTGGGAAGAAGAAATTGAGGCAGAAAGGAAGCTCGCTATTGTGATGGGCAACACAATGAATGCTACTCAAGGTGAGATAGATAAAATAGTTAATTTAACTTCTGCTCAGCAACAATTAGGTGTTGTGGGAGACGAGGTGCAGAAAGCGGGAGCGCAAGAATTAGCTACATATCTGAACAAAGCGACATCTTTAGAAGGTTTAATACCCGTGATGAACGATATGCTTGTTCAGCAATACGGATTAAATGCTTCACAAGAGCAGGCTGTAGGTATAGCTACTATGATGGGCAAGGTGATGGACGGTCAGGTGGGAGCATTATCAAGATATGGTTATTCATTTACAGAAGCTCAAGAGAAAGTGCTAAAATACGGCAATGAAGCACAAAGGGCAGCCGTTTTAGCTGATGTTGTCTCAGCAGCAGTAGGTGGAATGAACGAGAAGATGGCTCAGACACCCGAAGGAAAACTCAAACAATATGCCAATAATATGGGAGATTTGCAGGAACGTGTTGGCAAGCTTTATAATGAAATAAAAGTAAGGTTGTTTCCTGTGTTTGAGTTATTGGCTCAGAAACTTCAATCGGTAATTAGCTGGTTTGAGCAGCATCAGTCGCAAATAGAGGCTTTCGTTGGTGGGATAGCAAATGTAATATCTGTCACATTTGGTATTGTGTATAAGGTCGTAAATGATGTTGTTGGCTCTATAGCTTGGATTATAACAAAGATAAAAGAAGGCAATCCTCTTGTTATTATAGCAACAGCAGTGATTGGAGGACTTTTGATTGCTGTAAACGCAACAGTTATTGCTTTAAGATTGTGGTACTTTTGGGAAGGATTGGTATCCAAAGCTACAAAAATATGGACCGCTATTCAGGTTGTTTTTAACGCTACGTTATGGGCGTCACCTATTACTTGGATAGTACTGGCTGTTGCTGCTCTTGTTGCCATCATAGTGATTGTGGCTAAAAAGACAGAGGGCTGGGGTACGCTATGGAGTGCTGTTGTTGATTTTATGAAATACTCATTTTTAGCTTATGTAGAAAGCGTGAAGTTTTACTTCAACACATTAGTTAATGGCATAATGATAGGCATTGACAAGATACGCCTTGCGTGGTATAAGTTTAAGGAAGCGGTCGGAATGGGCGACAGCAACGAAAACCAAGCAATGATTGCACAGATAAGCAAAGATGTTGAAGATAGAAAGAAAGCCATTACCGATGGTGCAAAACAGATTGCGGATTATGCCAATAAAGCCAAAAATTCTTTCAATCAGGTTAATATAACGAGCAAAAAATCAGATACAGAGCCATCGTTAATGGAAAAGGTCGTTCCCGCAACGACCAACAATGCCTTAATCAGCAGTGTCAATGGAGGCAATAAAGGTAATATTGATTTGAGCGGTGATAAAAATACAGGTGGTGCATCATCGGGTGCGTCATCAAGCGTAACAGGAGGCACAAAATCTACTAACATCTATATGAATGTTGGCAAAGTTGCGGACATCAAATTTGAAGGTGGCTTTGATCCAAACAGCCAGTCGTTCGTAGATAAGGTTGCTAATGCAGTCTTACAGGCACTTAATATTGCACAAAATTCAGTAAGTAATGGCTAACGGGATAAACGTATTTTTTAATAAGAATGGTTTAATGGTCTTGCCTCCATTTTGGCTGCAGAATGAAACAGGCATACAGCAGGTTGATAGTGATACGTTTCTTAAACCTGCATCTGAACTTCAGGGCGTACCTCACTATGTTCCATTAGCACTTAAACGGCAGTCCGATAGTGGTGATTATTGGAAGTTGCCCATTGACCCCGTTGCCTCTGTCAGCGGTAAAAATAATATTGTGAAGCGTCAGGTGTTGAAAGCAGACCTGAAAGGTCAAATCCGAAGAGGTTCTGTGAAGGAACTATGGACACAGGACGATTACGAAGTAAATATCGCAGGGGTCTTAATGGGTTCTTCACACAATATGCCAAATGAGGATATACGCAAGCTAAGAGCTTTGTGTGAGGCAAGAGAAGTAATATTGATTGAAAGCGAATTTCTGTCATTCTTTGGCATTGACAAGATAGTTATTGAGGACTACGAGTTTCCCTTTACAAAAGGTAAAGAAAATCAGATGTACACCATAAAAGCAGTGAGTGATGACTTTGATGTTGAACAACTTTTAATTGAGAATTGATATGTTGGAAATGAATTATAAGATACAGATAGGTGAGTTTCTCGTTGGAATGATTGACAAGGTAGAAATACGCAAGAGTATTGAAAGCCTTGCCGACATAGCTACTATTACTTTGCCCGGTGTCTATATAAATCAGGCTTTGCATATTGAGAGCAAAATAAAAGAAGGCTATGCTGTTAAAATACAATTGGGGTATAATAATGATTTGATAACGGAGTTTGAAGGCTTTGTCAATGTAATTAAAACGGACGACAACAGCATAAGAATAGAGTGTGAAGACGACCTGTATAAGTTTCGCAAGTCTCTGAAGGATGTTGAATTAAAAAATATAAAGGTTAATGATTTGCTTACTCATATAGTTAATCAAATTGACGGTACAATGAAAATTGCTTGCAATTATGACTTCACAGAAAGAAGTTGAGTTTATACAAAATTGCGAGGGTTAATTTTAGGGATAAAATGGACTTAATTGGAGTTTTTTTTGTTAAATTTAGGTATAAAAGTGGAATGATTTGAAAAAAAGCGATAGTTATAAAGTATTGTTTTATAGATAATAAAGGGCAGTGGAGATAAAAATTAGTAAAAATAATCAGAAAAA
>JAISLH010000036.1 GCA_031260565.1 Bacteroidales bacterium | reverse complement strand
GCTACCGCTTCTTCATCTTACGCCTCCATAACAAAGAATACGCTCTGCTGGATACCGAATGCTTTCACTCCTAAGGGCAATGGTAACAACATCTTCAAGCCTCAGATTTCTTTTATCACCGAAGGCAGTTACAGAATGAGGATTTACAATCGTTATGGTCAGCTTTTGTTTCAAACAACGGATGTTTCGCAGGGCTGGGACGGCACTTACCAAGGGCAATACGTCAATCCGGCAACTTATATCTACATTATAGAGTTTCAAAACAGCAAAACAGAGCATCAAACTGAAAAAGGAGTAGTGGTTTTTGTTGATTAACGACAATGGATTGAAAATAGAATTTTCCAGTCCCTTCATTCAGTTTTCCAAATGAAGGAGATAAAAAAATGAATGAAGGAGTTGTTATTTCTATCTCCTTCATTCATTTTGACAAGTCAAAAATCCGATAAAATAAGTGATTTTAATAGGAAAATGAAGCGTTATTTTACTCTGTCAGTTCTTAGAAATGATGTAATGAATAGTCTGAAAACCAATGCCAAACTTCATAAAAATAAAAAAAATCTTACAATCTTTGTTTTAGTCTAAGGAAACTTTGTACTTTTGCCGAAGTTTTTTAGTGATAATTCTTATCAAAATAAAGATAAAATGACAAAAAAAGAAATTATTAAAAAGGATAACGTAGTTGTTAAGTTCGTTGGCGACTCCGGAGACGGGATGCAACTGACCGGAACGTTATTTTCTGATACTTCAGCTTTAGATGGCAACGACATAGCGACATTTCCGGATTATCCTGCCGAGATTCGAGCTCCGCATAACACCATTGCAGGAGTTTCAGGCTTTCAGGTGCATATCGGAAAGTGCATTTACTCTTCGGGAGATGAGGCAGATGCGCTGGTAGCTATGAACCCTGCTTCGTTGAAATCAAACTTGAAGTGGGTAAAGACAGGAGGTATAATCATAGTTGATGCGGATACTTTCACCGATGAAGCGATTGAAAAGGCAGGTTATTCTTCCAATCCGTTGGAAGATGAAAATATAGCGTCAAGGTACAACCTCATCAAAGCACCTGTTACTTCCATGACGACAGAAGCTGTGAAGGATATTTTCACTGACAGAAAGTCGGCGGAGAAATGTCGTAATATGTTCGCTTTAGGAATGATTTTCTTTATCTTTGGCAAGACTCTTGAGCATACAGACTCGTATCTGGAGAAGAAATTCAAAAAAAATCCTGCTGTAGTGGAGGCTAACAAGGCGGTAATCCGTGCAGGGTATAATTTCTGTGAGAATACAGATGTCTTAGAGGTTCAAATACAGGTAGAGCAAGCCGAAATACCGAAAGAAAAGTACAGAAACATAACAGGAAACATTGCTACGGCTTGGGGCTTGCTTGCAGCTGCTGAAAAGGCTGGGCTAAAGCTCTTCTTAGGTTCTTATCCTATCACGCCGGCGACTGACATCCTTGTGGAATTAGCAAAACACAAATCACTTGGAGCAAGAGTTTTTCAAGCAGAAGACGAGATAGCTGGTATATGTTCGGCAATCGGTGCAGCCTTTGCAGGTTCGCTTGCCTGCACATCAACATCTGGTCCGGGATTGTCTCTGAAGAGTGAAGCAATAGGCTTGGCGGTTATGACCGAATTGCCTTTGGTTATAGTAGATGTGCAACGTGGAGGTCCTTCAACAGGTTTGCCGACAAAGACAGAACAGTCCGATTTGTCGCAGGCTTTGTTCGGGCGTAATGGAGAAGCACCTTGTATAGTTATTGCGGCGTCTTCTTCGGCTAATTGTTTTAACTGGGCATTTGAAGCGGCACGTCTGGCTGTGGAACATATGACTCCGTGTATCCTTCTGACAGATGGCTATCTTGGTAATGGCTCTCAGTTGTTTAGAATACCTAAAATGGCTGACCTTCCTGCTATTCATCCTCCTTTTGCAACAGAAAACGATCCTGATTATATGCCTTACAAACGCGACCCTGAGACTTTGGTACGCCAATGGGCTATTCCGGGAATGGAGGGTTTGCGTCACAGAATCGGAGGTTTGGAAAAATCTGACGGAAAAGGTAATGTATCAACCGATAACGAAAACCACCAGTTGATGACTAACTATCGTAAAGAAAAAGTTGAACGAATAGCTAATCGCATCCCTGACCAGAAGGTAATAGGGGACGAAAACGCCGAGCTGTTGGTTATTGGCTGGGGAGGCACACAAGGAGCTTTGAAACTGGCTGTGCAGGAAATGCAGTTAGAGGGAAAGAGTGTTGCATTCACACAATTTAATTATATAATGCCTTTACCTAAAAACACCGGTGATATTTTGAGACGCCACAAAAAATTGGTAGTTTGTGAGTTGAATATGGGGCAATTCGTAAATTATTTGCGAATGAACTTTGAGCAACTACACTTTCATCAATACAACAAAGTACAGGGGCTGCCATTTGTGGTTAGTGAATTAAAAGAAAAGTTTAATCAAATTTTGGAGGAAAAGTAATATGTCAATAGAACATTCAACAGTTGAACTAACACGAGCAGATTTTGTAAGTGATCAAATGGTTAAATGGTGCCCTGGCTGTGGTGACCACTCAATACTTGCATCTATTCTTGGGGTATTTCCTAAGATTGGCTACAAAAAGGAGAATTTCTGTATGGTATCGGGTATCGGTTGCTCGTCTCGGTTTCCTTATTATGTGAATACTTATGGCTTTCACTCCATTCACGGACGTGCTGCAGCCATTGCAACAGGTATTAAAATATCTAACCCATCTCTTTCAGTGTGGATAAATTCTGGTGACGGGGATGCAACAGCCATTGGTGGCAATCACTTCATTCATTTGATTAGACGTAATATGGACGTGAATTATATTCTATTCAACAACCAGATTTACGGCTTAACCAAAGGGCAATATTCACCTACAACAAAGCAAGGTCAGATAACAAAGACATCACCTTTCGGAGTAATTGACTATCCTTTCAATCCGGGTGAATTGGTTATTGGAGCAAGAGGTTCATTCTTTGCAAGAGCCGTTGATAACCAACCTAAGACTTTAGTAGAAGTATGTGAAAAAATGGCGGCTCACGATGGTACATCTGTCGTTGAGGTGTTGCAGAATTGTGTAATATTCAACAACGGAACGCATGCAGAAGTTACTGACAAAGAAGTTAGAGAAGACCGTCAGCTATGGCTCAAACACGGCGAGCCAATGATATTTGGCAAGAATAAAGATAAGGGAATCGTCCTTAGAGGAACATCTTTGGAAGTTGTAACGATAGGCGAAAACGGTATAACGGAGAAAGATATTCTTATTCATGATGAAACGACCGAGAATACTGGTATTCACATGATGTTAGCGCAAATGCGACCACCTCATTTCCCTATGGCGTTCGGCGTAATTCGTGCATACAAACAACCAACCTACAAACAGCTATTTGAGCAGCAAATGGAAGACGCACAGAAAGACGCTAAAATCCGTTGTGTTGATGATTTGCTCAATAGCGGCGACACTTGGATAGTAAAATAAGGGAGAGAAAGTTTTTCTTATTCTTTTAACCTATCGTGCATTAGGAGATACTAAGTCTCTAATGTATGATAGGTTAATTTTTTTTGCATACTTGGTGCTGTTTAGTGGTATAGAAAAATACAGAAACTAAGAGAATCATCGGCAATCCCATCTAAACCAACGCAAATTCGTTTGAAGAAAGTTTGAGTGCTGCAAAAAGTGCTCTCTTCTCACCTGAAAAATGCGAAAATACAACTTTTTCATTATTCCTAAAAGTTTAATACGTTTTGTCCAACGAACGTTATTACTTTACCATACTTTATTTCATTTTATCAAAACGCCGTAATAATTTTCTAAAGCGGCGTTTCGTGACGCTAAAACGCCGCTTTAGAAAATTATTACGGCGTTTTAGCAAAATGAGAAGATAAAAGAACATTTGAAACGAGAGAAAGGCACATCAAAGACTACAAATAGGCGGAAAAATAAGACAACAAATTAAAGTAATCCGAAAATATAAAGCACGATAGCTATTGATGTTGTCGGGCTTTTTGTTATGTTTCAAATAAATTTTGTACTTTTGCAGCAGTTTTTTATGACAATAAAGCAACAAATAATATGAACCTTACATTAAAGATATGGCGGCAGGATAACGCCAAGGCAAAGGGTCGTTTTGAAACATACACCCTCAATGATATTTCACCCGATTGTTCTTTTCTTGAGATGTTGGACATTCTCAACGAGCAACTTATAGACAAGATTTCTCACCCTGTATGTTTTGACAACGATTGTCGCGAAGGTATTTGCGGTATGTGTGGGCTGTATATCAACGGTCGCCCTCATGGTAATGATGATGCGGTTACGACTTGTCAGTTGCATATGAGACATTTCTCCGATGGTGATACCATAACGATAGAGCCGTGGCGAGCCAAACCATTTCCTGTTATCAGGGATTTAGTTGTTGATAGAACGGCTTTGGATAAGATTATTCAGGAAGGTGGCTACATTTCTGTAACAACTGGTGGAGTGCCTGACGGAAATGCTATAGCTATTGCCAAGAGCAAGGCAGATGAAGCTATGGATAGTGCAGCTTGTATCGGTTGTGGAGCTTGTATTGCGGCTTGTAAGAATGCCAGTGCTATGTTGTTTGTCTCTGCAAAGGTGTCTCAGTTTGCTCTTCTGCCACAAGGTAAGCCTGAGGCGGCAAAGCGTGTTATGGCAATGGTGAAGAAGATGGATGATTTGGGCTTTGGAAGCTGTACTAACACCTATGCCTGTGAGGCGGAGTGTCCAAAGCAAATCAAGCGGTCAAATATTGCTCGTCTAAATCGGGAGTTCTTTAAGGCAAAAGTGTTTAGCGAACAAATGTAACAAGATAACAATTACACGAAAAGGCTGTTTCATTATTTTGAGACAGCCTTTTGCTTTATTTTTTGGGAGAAAGCAAAAAAAAGAGCAAACCATAATGATTTGCTCTTACAAGATTGTTAATGTATGAAACTATTCCTTTCTGTCGGATTCTATTGCCGCCTGTGCTGCTGCCAATCTTGCGATAGGAACGCGGAATGGGGAGCAGGAAACGTAATTCATACCCGTTTTGTAAAAGAATTTGACGCTTTCAGGGTCACCACCGTGCTCTCCGCAAACACCTATTTTTAGTTTGCGTTTCTGTTTGCGTCCCTTGATAACACCCATCTCTACTAATTTACCAACACCTTCCACATCAATTGTCTGGAATGGGTCATGCTTTAGAATGTTGGTGCTTTTGTATTCATTGATGATGGCATTGACATCATCACGGGAGAAGCCAAAGGTCATTTGCGTTAAGTCGTTAGTACCAAAAGAGAAGAAATCAGCAACACTTGCTATCTCGTCAGCAACTATAGTAGCTCTTGGAACTTCTATCATAGTACCGTAAGTATATGGAATCTTAACGTTAAACTCTTTTTCCACCTGAGCATGAATGATGTCGCATATAGCCTTCTGGTGCTTCAACTCCTTAACTGTTATGGTTAGCGGAATCATTATTTCAAGGTGAGGTTTTTTGCCAGAGTTTATCAAGCGAGCCGTTGCCTCAAACAAAGCTTCATACTGGATTTCTGTAATCTCAGGGTAAAGAATGCCCAAACGGACACCACGCAAGCCCATCATTGGATTAACTTCCTCAATTTCATCTGCCCTTTTCTTCACGTCCTCAACCGTGATGCCTAATTGAACAGCTGCCGCCTGAATATCTTCTTCTTTCTTAGGCATAAACTCGTGCAAAGGAGGGTCAATAAGGCGGAAGGTAACAGGTCTGCCGTCCATAACTTCCATTGTTGCTCTTACCGAGTTCATAATATGAGGTTTTAATGCGTCCAAGTAACGTCTTCTTGCCTCAACATTGTCCTTTGAAAGAATCATATTACGGAGTATCCTCAATGGTTCTTCCGAGTTTTCGCCGTAAAACATATGTTCAATACGGAAAAGACCTATGCCTTCTGCTCCAAAGTCTAATGCTTGTTGTGCATCGGCAGGAGTATCGGCGTTAGTGCGGACTCCCATCGTGCGATATTTCTCAACCAAACGCATAAAATCATTGTACAAAGTGCTTTCACTTGCCTTCATTGTCTTAACGGCAGTGGCATAAACCAAACCTTTTGTTCCGTTGAGGCTAAATGTATCACCTTCGTTGTATGTTTTACCATCAATAGTTATTGTCTTATCTCCTATATGCAAAGCATCACAGCCAACAATGCAGCATTTGCCCCAACCTCTTGCCACCAAAGCAGCATGAGAAGTCATACCTCCTCTTGCTGTAAGGATGCCTGAAGCAGCACGCATACCTTCAACGTCTTCCGGATTGGTTTCTTCACGAACGAGAATGCAATCTATATTCTTTTTGGCTAACTCCATTGCTCCCTCATTGCTTAAAGTCAAGACACCGACAGTACCACCGGGACCAGCAGGCAAGCCTTTTGCTATAACCTTATGACTTTTTTCGTTAGCGGCATCAAGGATTGGATGAAGGAACTCTTCTAACTGCTCACCGGAAACACGCATTATGACTTCTTTTTCGTCAATCATTTTTTCTTTAAGCATATCCAACGCCATAGTAACGGCAGCAACACCTGTTCGTTTTCCCACACGGCATTGAAGCATATAAAGTTTCTTTTCCTGAATGGTAAATTCTATGTCAAGCATATCCTTGTAGTTTTTCTCCAAGGTATTACGTATGTCGCACAACTCCTTATATATCTTAGGCATAATCTCTGCTAAGGAAGGAAGGTTTTTGTTTTGCTCATTCTTTGTGTCGTCATTAAGTGGGTTAGGCGTACGAATACCAGCCACTACATCCTCTCCCTGAGCATTAACTAACCATTCACCATAGAAAACGTTTTCTCCCGTTGCAGGGTTTCTCGTAAAGGCAACACCTGTCGCTGAATCATCTCCCATATTTCCAAAGACCATAGCTTGGACATTGACAGCCGTTCCCCAATCATCGGGTATGCCTTCAATTCTACGATAAGATATAGCCTTCTTGCCGTTCCAACTTTTGAATACTGCTTTAATACCACCTTCTAATTGTTGAACTGCATTGTCTGGAAACTCACTTCCCAAGACCTTCTTTATTGTCTTTTTGAATTGCTCTGACAGAAGTTTTAAGTCATCAGCAGAAAGGTCTGTATCAGATTTGTATCCCTTTTGCTTTTTGTACTCATCAAGCATATCGTCCAATACCTTCCTTATACCCTTGCCGTCTTTTGGCTCAATACCTTCTGATTTCTCCATAACAACATCGGCATACATCATAATCAAACGCCGATAAGAGTCATAGACAAAGCGGGGATTATTGGTTTTCTTTATCAATCCGTCAATAGTTTCGCTACATAAGCCAATGTTCAAAACCGTATCCATCATACCCGGCATTGAACTTCTTGCACCAGAACGACAAGACATTAGCAGTGGATTCTTGCTATCGCCATATTTCATACCCATTGCCGTTTCCACCTTCTTCATTGCCGCCCATACCTCGTCCATCAAACTTGACGGGAGCTTGCATTGATTGTCGTAATAGTCCGTGCAGCACTCTGTTGTAATGGTTAAACCTGCAGGAACAGGCAATCCCAATAAACACATCTCTGCTAAATTCGCACCTTTTCCGCCGAGAAGATTCTTCATATCGGCTTTACCTTCGGCGGTCTTGCCACCAAAGGCATAAACATACTTTTTATTATTCATAATGAATGTTTTTTATTATTTATAATTAAACAAAATCTAATTTTTGCCCAAAAGAGCGTGCAAAGATACTAAAAAAAATTGGTGTATCGGCATAGTGAGGCAACAATATGTTATATAAAGTTGAAAAAACCTTATTTTGACGCCGCCTTTTGTCGTTTCCCTCATACAAAAAAATTAGTTATGATGCGGCAACAAAAGGATGTTTTTATTCTTTTTTATCTTTGTACTTTTGCAACTTGAATTGACGGCAACGTTATGCCATAAAATTTTTATCTTATATTTCAACCATCAAAACAAAAACAAAAATGATTAACATAAATACAAAAACCAACGGCAAAATTGCAAATATGATGACCTCAAAATTGCTTATCAACCTGTCAATACCAATAATTCGTGCATCAAATACGCCATAACCGTAAGGGTAAATAATCATTTGCCCTGCCAATCAAAAGAAGGAGTAGCCAGAAATGGTTATTCCTTTTTTTATACCTGTTTTTCGCCAAAATGAAACGCCACTTTAATTTTCTAAAGCGGCGTTTCGTGATGCTGAAGTGGCGTTTGGTGAAATTAAAACGGCGTTTTGGCAAAATAAGGTTTTCTTACCTGATTTTTTGTGGCATATTTGAGTAAATTTGATTTAAAAATGACATATTATTATCTTTAAAACAAACTTATTTTTTAGTACATTGAGCAATTATTTGAAAGATTTATGGAAAAGCAATCAGATATTTCAAAAAATAATTATACATTTGCGGTGATTTTTCAGCAAAGTTTGATAGCACTTCGGCTTTGTTAAAAAAATAAATTTTAAAAGCGATTCATAAACATTTAAAAATACAAAGTATGGGCAGACCAAAAGTATTAGGTTATTCCGAAAGAGGAATGTTTAATAGTATTATTTTCTATTTGAGAGAGCACCCTGAAGAAATATCAGGTTTTTTATCAACGTTAGATATTAAAGATACTTTCTTTGAGGATGATGTTGTATGTTACACTTTTCTAAATGAACAATCATTTTCGGACTTTGGCGATTGTGATTGGACGATTATTGCTGAAAAAGACAAAAAAAAACAAGTGATTTTTATCGAGGGAAAAGTTAAAACATACAGCGGCAACTATAATATTGACAAGGAATATAGTAAAATTGAGAAGAACAAAAAGAACAAGGAGAACAAGAACTACAAGGGTGTTTCTTCTAATATTTTTGCACAACTATACTACAAGTATTTGCTTACGAAATTAGACGGTGAGTCGGTAAAAGGTTCGCTTGTTGGCAAATCAGAAAAAAAAATAGGTAAAAATCCAATAGTAAATAAAGCGTATGAGAAGTATATTAAGGATGCTGCCAAATTCTATTATGTTGCAATTTTGCCTAATGAACTCTCCAGCGAAAATTTTAGCAAAAAATTTACAGCTTTGAACCTGTCAATGGAAACAAAAAACATTAAGTGCGCTTATTGGGGAAAGATTGAAGAATTTTTTTCAAAAGCGGAAGAAGTGAGTAAGAATTTTGTTTATAACAAAGGACAGATTTACTAAAATTAGCGGTAATATAAAACTTTTTTACTACCTTTGCAGTCGTAAATCAGTGATAAAAACACATTATTTTATGGCAAAAGAATTAGACAATAACGCAAAGTTAGAAAAATTAAAAGTGTTGCAATCAACGCTTGACAAGATTGAAAAGGTTTATGGCAAAGGCTCAGTGATGAAATTGGGTGATAAGGCTGTTGAAGATATGGATGTAATATCCACCGGCTCTATTGGCTTGGACAATGCTTTGGGAGTAGGTGGTTTTCCTCGTGGAAGGGTGATTGAAATTTATGGACCAGAGTCGTCAGGTAAGACAACACTCGCCATACACGCCATAGCCGAAAGCCAAAAGCAAAGAGGAATAGCAGCGTTTATTGATGCTGAACATGCCTTTGATAGTGCCTATGCTCAAAAACTTGGAGTTGATGTTGATAATCTTTTCATTTCTCAGCCCGATAACGGAGAGCAAGCGTTGGAAATAGCAGATAATCTTATCCGTTCAGGAGCTATTGATATTATTGTCATAGACTCGGTTGCCGCACTGACACCTAAGAGTGAAATAGACGGGGAAATGGGTGATAGTAAAATGGGGTTGCAAGCTCGTCTGATGTCTCAAGCTATGCGAAAACTGACCTCTACTATCAGTAAAACGAATTGTTGTTGTGTTTTCATAAATCAGTTACGCGATAAGATAGGTGTTATGTTTGGTTCTCCTGAAACAACGACAGGTGGTAATGCTTTGAAGTTTTATGCCTCTGTTCGTATAGATATTCGCAGAAAGGAAGCCATTAAAGAAGGTGACCAGAACGTGGGGAACAGAGTAAAGGTTAAGGTTGTCAAAAACAAAGTTGCTCCTCCTTTCCGTATGGTTGAGTTTGACTTGATGTTTGGACAAGGTATATCAAAGGTGGGCGAGATTGTAGATATTGGAGTAGAGCAAGGCATTGTTAAAAAGAGTGGCTCATGGTTTAGCTATGGTGATACGAAACTTGGACAGGGACGGGAAGCTGTTAAGCAGTTGTTGCTGGACAATCCTGAATTACAAGAAGACCTTGAAGGACAAATACGAGTTGCTCTCAAAGAAGCACAAAAATAAAAATGGCATTACAAGAAGAATTTGAACAGCAAGGGTTGTGGCTTTTCAGGTATAGAAGCGTGCTACCTATAATTATTTTACTTATTGGAGCAGCCTTATATTTAAGAACGGAAATGTATCCAGAAACATTTATTCTTGAAGGAACTCCTTATGAGATTTATTATGAAATGGTGTCATTGTTTATTGGTCTGATAGGTTTTAGTATTAGAGTTTATGCAGTAGGTCATACTCCAAAGAACACTTCAGGCAGAAACACAGCCGAGCAATTAGCAGATACCTTAAACACAACAGGCATTTATAGCATCGTTAGGCATCCTTTGTATTTAGGTAACTTTCTTATGTGGTTAGCTCCTGCGTTATGGACAGGTAACTTTTGGTTTATCGTAGCCTTTGTCCTCTTTTACTGGGTTTATTATGAAAGGATAATGTTTGCCGAAGAACAATTTTTGAGAAAGAAGTTTGGGGAAGACTATATTAATTGGGCAAATAAAACGCCTGCTTTCTTACCTAACCTCAAGCATTACACCAAAGCAGCCTACCCTTTTAGCTGGAAGAAAGTTCTGAAAAAAGAAAAGAACGGACTTGCCGCACTCTTTCTTATCTTCGCCGTGCTTAATGTCTCAGGGGAAATGGTAGAAAAAGGTGTTGCTCACTATAACTATTTTATCATTATTGGCTGCTGCGTAACGATGATTCTGTATTTTGTTTTGAAATATATTAAAAAGCATACCAATTTGCTCAACGAAGAAAACAGATGAGCCTTTATTAGCTACCCAACTCCTGTTTATGCAGTCGCCTTTCATTTGCATTTGTTCCACTAACAACTGCAATCTGGGAAAATGCCATACCAGCAAGTCCTGTCAATGCTATTAAAACATAT
>JAISLH010000029.1 GCA_031260565.1 Bacteroidales bacterium | reverse complement strand
AAAACTTTAATCTATCCGATGGACAAGCCCAACGCAAATTATTTAAGAAGGTATCGCCGTAAAAAATTATTGCAGGAAATTAGAGAAGAATTGGAGCAATATGATGTAAGGTCGGCTTATGCTCACACGCACTTTGTCCTTGCTGAAGAAAAACGCCCTAAAAATATAACGATATACGTGGAGTTTGCCACACCGTCCGACAAAACGCTGGCAAATCGGGCGGATATGTCAATGGACTCCAAGTTTAAGCGAAAAAAGATTAACATTATTGACATTGCGTCCCTGCAACCTGCCATCAGAGACTTTGTTTTTGGCGACTTAACCCGATTATTTTAATTTTTGTACTGCTATGAAACTATCAGCCGTCATTATTACTTACAATGAAGCACGAAATATTGAACGTTGTCTGACTTCTTTGCGAGATTTGGCTGATGAAATTGTAGTTGTAGATAGCTTTTCCACCGATAGTACCGAAGATATTTGCCGAAAGTTCGGAGTAAAATTCATTCAGCACGCTTTTGCCGGTCATATAGAGCAGAAAAATTTCGCAATGCAGCAGGCAACTTTTCCATTCGTACTTTCTCTTGATGCCGACGAGGCTTTAAGTGATACGCTCCGCCATTCTATTGAAAACTTAAAGCAACAAAACTCACACGAGGTTTGCTATGCCTATGACTTTAACCGACTAACCAACTATTGCGGCAGGTGGATTCGGCATTGCGGCTGGTATCCTGACACAAAGCTACGACTTTGGCACAAAGAAAAAGGATGCTGGGGCGGAACAAACCCGCATGACAAAGTTTTAATGCAACCAAATATCAAAATAAAGCACTTAAAGGGTGATTTGCTGCATTATTCTTACTATTCCACGGCAGAACATCTTCAACAGATTGACCTATTCACAACAATTGGAGCAGCAAAAGAACGAGAAAAAGGCAAGAAAGTTTCATTTTGCGATATGATTTTGAGAAGTAAATGGAAGTTTGTCAGAGATTATATCTTTAAGTTCGGATTTCTTGACGGCAAAGCTGGCTATCAAGTCTGCAAAATGTCCTCTTGGGCAACATATATCAAATATGCAAAACTCCGAGAACTCAATAAGTAGCCCTACAATTTTAATTAGTCGTACCGATGGCATAGGTGATGTCGTGCTAACCTTACCTGTGGCTGGTATTATTCGAAAACATTTCCTCAAAAGCAAAATTCTTTTTCTTGGAAAGACATATACCGAGCCTATTATCAATAATGACAGGGATATAGACAAGTTTCTCAACTGGGATTTGCTGCAAAAGATGGGCGAAAAGCAGCAAATAGACTTACTAAGAGCAGAAAAAATTGACGTAATTTTACATATATTTCCGTCAAAACCAATTGCACGCTTGGCAAAAAAAGCAAAAATTGCTCAACGTGTAGCCACGTCTCATCGTATCTATAATTGGCTATATTGTAATCGCTTAATAAACCTTTCAAGACGTAATTCCGACCTGCACGAAGCACAATTAAACCTTCAACTATTGAAGCCAGTAATCGGAGCTTTTGAAATGCCGACACTAAGCGAACTTTCCACATACATAAATTTTGAAATAGCCGCCTCAATTCCTTATAATGAGCTGATAGACAAAGCTAAATTCAACCTTATTTTGCACCCAAAATCTCAGGGAAGTGCAAGAGAATGGGGCGAAAAGAACTTTTGCCGCTTGATTACCATGTTACCTGAGGATAAATTCAAGATTTTCGTTTGTGGAACGCAGAAGGAAGGCGACTTAATGAGGCAGGAACTAATTGAAAAGCACAAAGATAGAGTTACTGACTTGACAGGAAAATTTTCTCTTTCGCAGTATTGTAACTTTATTTCACAAGCAGATGCTTTAATTGCTGCAAGCACAGGTCCTTTGCATATTTCAGCAATCTTAAATAAACATTCACTTGGGCTTTTCCCTCCAATACGCCCAATGAATCCCTCTCGTTGGCAACCATTAGGAGATAAGGTGAAAGTATTTTGTGCAGACAAGCAATGCAGTGCCTGCCGCAAGATGACCGATTGCAGTTGTATGCAATCTATTTCACCAGAAGAAGTTGCTTCCTATCTCAATTCAATCTACTAAAATACTATTTCTCACTTGCATAAAGCGTTTTCATTTCCACCAAACGCCGCTTTAATTCAGCGAAATGGCGTTTTATTTTGTGGAAGTGGCGTTTTAAATTTATTAGATGTACATCAAAAATAAATTAGATGTACATCAAAAATAAATAAGATGTACGTCAAAATAAAATAAGATGTACATCAAATTAAAATAAGATGTACGTCAAATTAAAATGAAAGACTGTTTCCGCAAAATAAAACGCCATTTCGCTAAATTAAAGCAGCGTTTGGTTGTGTTTTTGCAGCAATACAAGAAAATTTTTTGGATGTATGTTGCGACATTATGCCATATTCAATAAAAAATATATACTTTTGCAACTCAAAATTAAAGCAATATAATTATGTAAAAAAGAAAGATAAATAAATAAACTGTTTTTTGATATTCACTTATTAAAATCTCACACATTTTAATATAACTTACATCACAGATAACGCTCGTTTTGCGTGGGTTGTGCTTATTTGGGATGTAGGGTCTGTGTGAGAACCTTTAATAAGTGAATAAGTGGCTCACGTTTTTTATACAATAACAAAAGTAAAATGAATTATAACAAAGACATATCAATAGGAAAAATCATACAAGAGAAGTTTGAGGAGAGAAAAGCGAATGGGGAAATTACTAAAAAGAAATTTGCCGAACGCTTAGCATGTTCTACGCAAAACATTAACGCAATATTCAAACGAGAAACGATAGATACGGATTTATTGCGCAGAATATCTATTATTTTAGGCTTTAATTTCTTTGGTTTATATCAAGACGAGTCGAAAGCAAACGACATTAAGATTGAAATTACCATAAGAAACGGTAATGTAACAATCAGGAAAATAGAACAATAGCAAAAATGTAAATATCTTTTACGTTTTTGAAAATAATATTGACACAATTTACTTGCAAGTTATACGTTTATAGTTGTAGTTTTGCAGCGTTAAATAATTAATGTCTAATTTAAAATTTTCAAACAAAATGAAAAAAACATTCGTATTTTTAAGTGCAGTAGCACTAATGGGAATTGGGTTAATTTGGTCTTGTAGTGATGATGAAAATGACTACACTGCCAACAACCGAAGTGGTCAATCTACGCAGAAATCCATCGTCAATGGTCCAGAGGACGGTTGGGATCATGGAAGAGGTATTAATCCTGATAAAGAAGGCATACCTACTGATTGTGAAGTAGTTACATTTGAATCTGACTGCCTTATTATTTATGGAACAAGACCAAGCAATGCTAATGCTAATGTTGTTGCTGAGGGCTTAGGTGGTGCGATTGACGATGGAACAACCGAAGAGTACATTACAAACAATAGAAGAGAATTGGAGTACTTCTTTGATTCTGAACTATTAGACGCAGTACTTAGAGGAGAAGCAACTATCAAAATCACTGGACAGGGTGGTGACCGTGTTTTCTCTTTTGTTAAAGGAGACGGCAACTTTATTAAATCTTATTTATTTAAGTAAGCTATTAACAAAAAGGGTAGAAGAAAACCTTCTGCCCTTTTTTTATTAAACCCATTGGATAGATGAAGCAATACATTAATTACATTTTCATTATTTTGTTTGTAACTTTGTTCCTGTCGTGTAAAACAAAAGAGAAAGGATTAAAATTAGTGAAAACGGATGACATTTCGTTTAATCTTGGAATGAAGCCTTCTTACAGATGTAATGGGACATATTTTGATTCAGAGACAGGGAAAGATATGTTTTATTATACAGACCATAGTACTAATAAATGTATAAAGATATTTGATACCGACTTCAATCTTACCAATGTAGTCAAATTGGATAGTATTCCTGACAGAAGACTAATTAGAGGATTACAGATTGTCAATAGAGACATAATTGTAATAATTGGAGGCTATCATCCTGTAGAGTTTATATATGTTGTCAATTTTGAAGGAAAAGTTATCAAAAGTATAGAACTTAAAAGTTTAATTGAAGCTGATACAAATGATATTCAATTAGATAACCCGTCAAGGGATGTTGATTTCTACTCTAATGGGAAAGTGTATCTAAAATACGAGTTTAATAGTAAAAATTACTTTGATGATTATTCATACAATAAAATACTACATGCCGATAGTATGGTAATGAATTATCCTTTTATGGTTTCTATTCCCTTTGACACTGTTCCACATACTTATCAAAAGCTTTTTGATAATATAAATAAAGAAAATTATAACTATGGTTATGCAATAGATGATTATGCTTGTTACTCTATTGTAAATGGCAAATTATTTATGCCGATAGGTCATAATTCCAAACTATACATAGCAGATTTGAAAACAAATGAAATAGAAAAGATACTTAATATTTCATCTAAATATACACAAACAGGGTTTAACATAGAAGAATATAAATATTCTATAGAAAACCACCACGATTTGAAACTTGATGAACACATACGTTTCCATAGCATTGCAGGAGGCTTTTCTTCTATAGTTTGGGATAAATACAGAAAAGTTTATTACTTGGTAATACACCATAGTAATCCTGATTTTGATAGCAAAAAGGGTCCTTACTTCGCAAAAACCTTTTCAATTCAGATTTTAGACGAAAGTTTTAACAAAAAGGGTGAAACGAAGTTTTTAACAGAAGATTACTGGCAATTTGATACACGAGTTAGTCCAAAAGGGCTTTTGATACAAAAAAGAGGAGAAGATTATGACAAAAACATTCAGAAATATACTCTTTTCACTATTAGTGATTAGCTTAGTATGCGGCTGTGCCACCAAGCAAAGCCAGCAATATAAAAAGATAGACAAGTATTTGACTACGCACTTCAAGCAATATGACCCTACGGCTAAAAACTGCGTACTTGTATTGAATGAGCAAGCCTGTTTAAGTTGTGTAAGAGAGTTTGCAGAGGTCATGCAAGGCTTTGTCAATGTACCTAATAAATATATTGTTATTTGTGCAGGCGGAAGTATGGTTGATATTTCGCCATTTGTCAATAACACAACGGCAACCAATGTTTATGATGACCCGAAATTTAGCTTCACAAAGGAAATATATCCAACTCCTGCAGCAATATTTATGGAAAATGACAAGATAGATACGATTGTCAATATCTCTGCCTACGACTTAGAAAAGACCTTAATGTTTATAAAGCAGAA
>JAISLH010000013.1 GCA_031260565.1 Bacteroidales bacterium | reverse complement strand
TTTCATTATTTTTCTTTTCTGAAATCTTGTTTTGTCGTGTTGATACGGCGATTGGTTGGAAAAAATAATGATTGGTCAAAACAAACGGCTGTTTTAGAAAGTTAAAACGGTGTTTAGTTAAATTGAAATAAAGGGTTGTCGCGATAAAACAAGCAAATTTATGCAGCAAAATCTTGTATTATTATGGTCTAATAGTAATCAACATAATTCTAATTATGTAAAGTAGAAATAATAAAAGAATAGGATTGAACAAAACGCTCAACCCTATTCACAACATTAGGTATCAATAAATTAAAATAAAGTTATTTCTTTATCAGTGTTTGAAAAACAGCATCTAATTCATTAGCTTCTGTCAGCATATTCAACTTGCGGTAAGTTGTTATCAAGGCTTTCAAGGTGTAAAAGTTCTTTTCATCAATTTTTAACACGCTTTTGAAGTTTGGAATTGCTGCTTGGAATTCTTCTTTTGCCATTGCGTCATACTTGCTTGCTTCATCATAGTTTCCTTTATCTGCTAAAGTGTTCCCCATATTCACATAATCAGCAGCCTTATTGTAATGTAACAAGCCCAAGCCGTAGTTTGCTCCAATCTGATTTGGGTTTAACTGCAGGGACTTGTTATATAGCTCAATAGCTTTTGCCTCCCCTCCTGCCGTGCTTAGTTCTTGGGCAAGGGTATTAAGATTCTTGGGGTCATCACCTGTCTTTGCTGTCAGTTCATCAATAAGTTTGTTCCCTTCTTCAGCGTTATCCATCCTTAAATACAAGCCTGCCAATACTGATTTAACGAGAAAATTACCCTCAAGTGTATCTGGAATGTTCTTAATGCCCGCTTTCAGAACGTTAATAGCCTTTGTAGTGTCCTTTGCCGCTAAATTTTCTGCGTAAAGGTTAATATAGACGTCTGTTTCGCTGCTCTTGTCTTTCACAAGTTCTCTGTACATATTACTTGCTTTTTCATTTTCCTTTGTGTAGAAATATGAAGAAGCGAGGATAAACTTAGCTTTGAGTGCGAAAATCTTAGCATTATCCGACTTGGATAAGTTATACATCTTTACAACTTCTTCAGAAACGGATATTGCTTCTGTGAACTTTTGAGAGTTAAACAAACTAACGCATTGGTTAGTGTAATACTGAGAAATGAAATCCAAGTTTCCCATAGTGCTTTGGATGTATTCCTGCGTGCCAGCTGCCTTCTCCATTTCAACAGATTTCATAAGGGCATCTTTAGCTCTTGCAGCAATGGTGTCAATTGGCTCTGACACTTTTTGCTTTTGGAAAGTTTTAATATCTTTTGCATCATCAGATGTTCCTAACTGCAAAAGTTTAGAATAAATAAGTCCAGCATAGAACCAAGTCTTTGCTTCGGTTTTTGTTTTCTCGTCTTGGCATGCTTCGTCTATATTTTGTTTAGCTTTAGCATAACGACTGCCATTAAAGTCTGCAAAGGCAGATTGCACTTTCATTGTTTGGGCATAAGACCCCATTGTCATAGCAGCTAAGGCTATGAATAAAATTGCTTTTTTCATTACTTTCAATGTTTTAACTATTCATTATTATCAACTGTTTCTATTGTATCGTTTATTGTTTCATTTGATTCTTCTGTTTCTTCAACGCAATCATCTTTGTCAATACGAGTAACGGCTGCTATCTCATCTCCATCTTTTATGTTGATAAGCCTTACGCCCTGTGTAGCGCGACCCACAAGTCTTAAATCAGATACAGACATACGAATAGTCAATCCTGATTTGTTCATTATCATCAGGTCATCATTGTCAGTTACATCTTTAATGGCTATTAAGTTTCCTGTCTTATCTGTTATGTTTATGGTCTTTACTCCCTGAGCTCCACGATTAGTTTGTCTGTATTCGTCTATATCCGAACGCTTACCATAGCCTTTCTCAGATACAACAAGGATATTTTTCTCTGCATTCTCAACGCAAATCATACCGATAACCTCGTCTTTTTCTGACTTCATACGTATAGCTCTCACCCCAGCAGCACTACGACCCATAGGGCGAACGGTGCTTTCATTAAATCGTATGCACTTACCTGAACGTACCGCCATTAGAACCTCGTTATTGCCATTGGTAAGTTTAGCTTCCAGCAACTCATCGTTCTCTCTAATGGTTACGGCAATTATTCCGTTCTGACGAGGTCGTGAATAAGCCTCAAGGGTAGTCTTTTTAATAACACCTTTCTTTGTACAAAGGATAATGAAGTTCTTGTTTATGTAATCTGTATCTTTTAAGTCTTTGGTATTAACATAAGCCTTAACAATGTCCTCAGGTTCTATGCTTATAAGGTTTTGTATAGCACGTCCCTTTGAAGTCTTTGTTCCTTCCGGTATTTCAAAGACTCTTAACCAATAGCACTTGCCTTTTTCGGTAAAGAACAACATATAGTCATGGTTTGATGCTATATAAATGTGTTCTATGAAGTCTTCATCTCTAACACTTCCTCCTTTTGAGCCGACACCTCCCCTATTCTGCACTTTGTATTCAGAAAGAGCCGTCCGCTTGATGTAACCAAGATGAGATATTGATATAACAACCTCTTCGTTTGCTATCATATCCTCCATACGGAAATCAGACGAAGAATATTCTATTTTTGACAAACGTTCGTCTCCATACTTGTCTTTTATCTCTATTAGCTCATCTTTTATAACCTGCTTCAATACGTCTTTATCAGACAAAATTAGCTTGCAACGCTCAATAAACTTCATCAATTCGTCATACTCGTCCTGCAACCTCTTTCGTTCCAATCCTGTCAATTGACGCAGACGCATATTAACGATAGTTTCGGATTGTAGCGTGGAGAATTGCCAACGTTCTTCCAATGCAGCTTTAGCTTCGGCAACAGTTTGAGAACTTCTTATAACAGCAATAATTTCGTCAATGTAATCCAAAGCCTTTAACAAACCTTCAAGAATATGTGCTCTCTCCTCTGCTTTGCGTAATTCATAGCGGGTTCTACGCTCCACAACTTCATATCTATGCTCAACGAAACACTTCAATATGTCTTTCAAGTTCAACATTTGAGGTCTGCCATTGACCAAAGCTATGTTATTTATGGAGAAAGACGTTTGCAAGTCCGAATATTGATATAACTTATTTAGCACAACATTAGCTATTGCATCACGTTTGAGCTTATAAACAATACGAATACCCTCCTTACTACTTTCGTCCTTAATGTTGGAAATACCTTCTATTTTCTTTTCCTCCACTAAATGAGCCTGCCTTTTGATCATTTCAGATTTCCAAACCTGATAAGGCACAGAGGTAACGACTATTTGGTCGTGGTCATTGTGTTTATCGGGTTCTATAATGGCATTGGCTCGCATAACTATCTGTCCTCTGCCGGTATGATACGCTTCCTTGACTCCCTCATAACCATAGATAATGCCACCGGTTGGAAAATCAGGGGCTTTTATGTGCTGCATAAGTTCGTCAATCGTTATGTCGTTGTTGTCTATATAGGCAATCGTTCCATTGATAACTTCCGTCAAGTTGTGAGGAGCCATATTGGTAGCCATACCTACTGCTATACCATTCGCCCCATTGAGCAATAATTGTGGTATTCTTGTAGGAAGCACCGTTGGCTCTTGCAAGGTATCATCATAATTGTTCTGAAAATCTACAGTCTCCTTGTCAATGTCAGCTAATATCTCATTAGAAATCTTTGCCATTTTTGCTTCCGTGTAACGCATTGCAGCAGGCGGGTCTTGGTCAATAGAACCAAAGTTTCCCTGTCCTTCAACAAGTGTATAACGCATAGACCACCATTGTGCCATTCTAACCATAGCCATATAGATAGAGCTGTCACCATGAGGGTGATACTTACCCATTACATCACCGACTATCCTGGCGGATTTCCTTGTCTTTGTATTATAAGTAATGCCCATATCACCCATCGTATATAATATCCTACGATGAACAGGCTTTAGACCATCTCTTGCATCGGGCAAAGCTCTTGAAACAATAACACTCATAGCGTAGTCAATATACGCTTTCTTCATTTGGGTTTCAATATTTACCCGCTGGATTTTCTCGTTTTCCGATTCCATTTTATAGTTCTATCTCTTTGTAAGTTGTTTTATATTCAGTTGTTACGTTAATTTCTCGCTCGTAAAACAGAACGCAAAGATACAAAAAAAAGCAATACAAACCGCAAAAGAAGACAAATTTATATCTTAATTCATTATTTCAAAGAGTGAAAGCATTACATTAATGAATTATGCTGAATAATTATTCCACAACAAACTTCTTTGTCGTTACCCCCTTGTCAGTACGCAGTTTTGCAACATAGTTTCCTTTTGCAAAGTTACTAACATTGATTGTCGTAAATTTATCATTAACCTTTGCCGCATAAACCTGTTGCCCCAAAAGATTAAAGATTTCTATTCCTTTTATCACCTCCGAGCAAGAGAAGTTGATATTGTCGCTTGCTGGATTAGGATAAGCTATGATTGTTATATCGTCTCCTATTACATTAGTTATTCCAACAAAACCATTAGGCATTACTTTAACAAGCCACGATTTATCGTTGCCATTATTTGCAATACCATTAACAGCAACTATTGCCCCGCCGTCAGATGTTGCTACAATTCCAACTACCGAGATTAGCCACATTATAGAAGGGTCTTCAAGTGGCGGTATGCGATAAGTAAAGTTCATTTTACCCTCTCGTGCATTAAAATTAACTATATCAAAAGTGCCGTCCTGAATAACACTATATGGAGTCTCATAGTCACATTCATAGACAACATAAGCAGAATCTTCTCTAATAAAATTCATTATATAATCCCCTTTTATGCCTTTAGTAGAAAGATTAGTCTTATAACCACTCGCCATTGGTGGATACTTACCACCTTCAATTGTATCTATTATTGAGAATACTTCCGTCTTTGTACGACTATCAACAATCGTATATTGCATAATGCCAGTCATTATACCAAACGAAATGAATTCATAGTTGTTCAATTTTTTAATATAACTATTGTTTCGTGTAAGTATACTATCTTCCAATTCAAGCGTATTCTTATTGAAAAAATAAATACCTGATGGGTCTACAACATAAAAATGGACAGAATCTTCTGTTTCCAAATATCCGCCAGTACGGCACACTTTGTTTAATACAATATAATCTGCCACCTCGCAAACATCATAATCTATCATATATTCCTGCCATATTCTTTCATTAACGATATTTCCCAGCGTATCTAACAAAGTAAGTTTTAGAGCTGGTGCTTCATCATAAAACGGAGGCGTATCATTTGGCAATGCCCAAGAGACTATAAGCAAGTTATTATTGGACAATATAGAAAAATGGTTATTGAACAAATCACCAGCCCATAACGTAGTATCTTCATCTTTATCAAATATCTTTTTCCTAATCATGCTACTGGTATCTGAGCCATCTCTACGTATAAACTCTATAGAGTCTAATAGTCTATATCCCAAATATGTTACCACTTGATGAGAGTATCTTCCTATGGTGTAAAATTTATCATTCAGTCTGTTCGTTCCTTGATAAGGCGTTTTGCTTATCTCATCTATATCCTTGTCTATGTTTAATGAGAAAGTAGTAGCATTTTTTGAGACCAAAAAACTATAAGAAGAAGTGTCATCATCGTAGTCTTTTAATGGGTAATTGATAATTGTACTATCTAAAATATATGCCTTTGTATTTGCAGTGCTATCTGACATAGGATAAGACTGAGCAAAGCCTGCTATGCTCAACAGCATAGATAAAATAAAAGTTACATTTTTCATAAAGCGTAATTTTTTTAATTTTTATAAAAAAAAAGAGAAGTATCCTAAACAATCGGATACTCTCTCAAACTTGATTTAAATTCTTGAATAACTACTCAAAGAAACAGCAGAAGGTATGAACAAGCCTGCTACGTTTCTTTCATCAACAATCCTGCCTACTCCCCAAGATTCAATTGCCCCGGCATAATGATATGAGTACGTAGTTTCTCCTGTCCAATAATCCTGACTTTCTGCAATCCTATATCTATGTACTGCAGTGGAATAACCTACAACTTCATCATTAGGCATATAAAGAGAGCTATAGACACCTACAAGTGCATTTACTCCACTTATAACATGAGGAATTACAACCGTAGCTAATGCATTTGCATCAAATGTTACAGGAACGGTGAAATTAGCAACAGTTACTGGTTCAACAGTCCAATAATACCCAGGATACTCCCTTAGTCTGTAGTTAATAACTATCTTAGCCATAACACGTTCCTGTCCCAAATTCATATTTGGGTCAATGGCTTTGTCATTTACATAATTTAGCAAGTGCCAATTAGAAACCGTAGTTGAAGGAATGACAATATTAGCAGGGTTTTTCAATCTCCTTGGATTAAAGTTGAGGTTACTACCGTGTGTAGGCGGTAATAAATCCATCTCAAACGTAACAGAGCTTGCACTCATACCCTTAACTCTCATATCCGCCAAAGACAAAGCCTTGCCGTTCATTTGAGATAAGACATTATTAACAAATTCCAAATAAAGACTTTTCAGTGAAGAACCGTCAATATTTTCATTTGCATCCAATGGCAATGTCAATTCAAAGGAATGTATTTCCTCATCACCTCCAAGTCCGTCATTGTCTATGTTAGCAGCAATGCCATAGTTGAAAAACGTCTCCATTAAGAACAAAGCGTCCTTAACAGATTGATTACCCAATGTTACAGACGTACTGTTCAAAGCTACGTTGAAGTTATCCAACATATTTTTGATTTGAGTCTCGTTGTAATCAACTCCGTCATACTTTTGATATGCAGCTGCGGTTGCTGCTTTGGACAAATTGCCTTGTCCATTATTTATAGGTTCTTCATCGTCTGCACAAGACATTAAACCTATACTTACGAGCCCTAATAGGGCAAAATATTTCAAATATTTCATATCTGTATCTTATTATTAAATGTTATTAATCGCTGCAAAATTATACTTTTTTTTTGATTGCAGCGTTCCTTTTTCTCAAAATACTTTTCGTTTGTCCCATTACGAATTAGTTTTAGTGCCATTGAAGGTTTATTAGACTTATGTTAGACCTCTCCAAAATTATGAAAAACGATGTTTGTAAAAGAAAAGCGAAATGGCTAACGGAACGAAACCAAATGATATTTTTAAATAAAAAGGAATCAGGTTAAGTGAATGGTAATAGCAAAACGCATTGCAACGGACAATTTTACTCAAATTAAAGTGAGTAATTATTACTTCAAATATTGATAATATTCTATCTTTTATTGCGACCATACCCTTGTTGTTTGCAAAGCGTGTATTAACCGTCTTAATTCTGATGTTTTGGGTATGTAGCAAAACCTTATATAGCAGAACAAGTAAAAAACCACGCCAATAGCGGCATTTTCTACCTCTCTTTCTATATATTTTGTCATTGCTACATTTCAAAACATAAAGAATAAAGCAA
>JAISLH010000090.1 GCA_031260565.1 Bacteroidales bacterium | reverse complement strand
GTGCTTTGAGATGTACACTATCCCATCTTCATCAATGGAAAAGTCGTTATTAGTTGGTGATTATTTGGTGGTAAGTAAGATTGCTTATGGTCCCAGAGTACCGAATACTCCTTTGGCATTCCCATTGGTTCATCATACTATTCCAATCTTGAATGTAAAGTCTTATTTAGACTTTTTGCACTTGGATTATTATCGTTTTCCCGGCTTTGGGAAAGTGAATCGCTATGACGCTGTTGTCTTTAATTATCCTGACGGAGACACTTTATCAACCGTAGCTCAAAGCAATCAGAGTTATTATTCTTTGGTTAGAGAGCTTGGAAGAGACAGAGTGTGGGACGACCACGAAACTTTCGGTGATATTATCACAAGACCTGTGGATAAAAGAGAAAACTTTGTCAAACGATGTATAGGACTTCCGGGTGAAACTATTTCAATTGAGAAAGCCATTGTGCATATTAACGGTAAAGCTATTGAGTCTCCGAAAGATTTTCAGCTGACATATCGTATCAAAACCAAGAAAAACGATATGAACGAATACTTTTCTCTCAACCCAAAAGAGTTACTTAAGATTGGTATTTCAAAGGAAGATATGAATATGATGTATGACTACTACTACATAAACCTTACTCGCAAACAATTAGATGAACTTTCTCATACGCCATACGTTCGTATCATTGAGCCATTGCAGGTAGAAGGCAAAACGTATAGCTCCATAATAGAATCGTCCGTTAAGATGCCTTGTTCGGTAGTCTTTGCCCCAAACTTATATGACAAGACTAATTTTCTCAAAATTGTTGGTTTGGACTCCGTTGAAATAGCTAATTGTCAAAATTATCCTACACTTCCTCTTACCTCATCCTTAGCAGAGAAGTTGCGAAAGCTACCTTATGTGGAAGAAGTTACTCAAATGCTGACGATGAAAGACTACAGAGACGACAGTATGTTCCCATATAGCAATGATTATGCTTGGAATGTTGATTTTTATGGACCAGTTACCATCCCTCAAAAAGGCATGACAATAACGCTAAATGAAACAAATCTCAAATTTTATGAGCGTGCCATAACGGTTTTTGAAGGGAATACGATTGAAAAAACAAACACTGGCTACCTCCTTAATGGTCAAGTCGCAACAAAATACACCTTCAAAATGGACTATTATTGGATGATGGGCGATAACAGACATAACTCTGCCGACAGCCGTTTTTGGGGTTTTGTGCCCGAAGACCACGTTGTAGGAAAGGCAGTCTTTGTTTGGTTCTCGTGGAACAAAGACTTGACATGGTTTAGCAAGATCAGATGGGATAAATTATTTAGAATTGTAAAATAAATATAAACAAAATCAAAATGACAAAACAAAAAATTTTATTAGCAGATAGCGATTGGAACGTAGGTCCGGTGGTAAAAAGTTACCTTGAAGATAAAGGTTTCATCGTTACATTACTCACAGGTGGCAACGAAACATTAGACAATTTCAACCGAAAAGACTTTGACTTCTGCATTTTTGACGCTGATATACCGCAGATAGACGGCATTGAACTAACTTCAAGAATAAGAAGTAGCAATCAAAAAACGCCAATTCTTATTCTTTCGGAGAAGATTAGCGAGGAAATAATGGTAAAAGCCTTTGAGGCAGGTGCAGATGATTATGTTACAAAACCCTTTTCTATGACGGAATTGTACTTACGTATCAACGCAATATTAAGGCGTTGCGTGCAAGAAGACGCAGATAGTGAAGCAATAAAGCTTGGTATTTTCACTTTCAATAAGCCTTCTCGTTCGCTGACTTACCAAGATCCGGTTTTAGATACGCAAAAAACTATCAGCATAACGACCAAAGAAGCAGGCATTTTGTATCTACTTGTCAAAAATATTAACAAGGTTGTTTCTCGTCAAGAACTGTTATCAAAGGCGTGGAACAACGAAACCTATATGCACGCACGAAGTATGGACGTTTATATGTCAAGACTTCGCCGCATTTTATTGCCAGACCCGACTCTCGAAATATTAAATCAACGTAGCGAAGGCTTCGTGCTTAAATCCAAAGATAAAGAAATCGTTTCGTAAAAAAGCATTTTAATTTGTTTTTTGACGCTGTTTTCTATAACAAGAAACGGCGTTTTTTTGTCCAAACTCTATTCGTAGTATTCTATCTCCCGCTCGGTTATTTCTTCCGCAATTATATCTCCGTTATACTTTATTTTCTCTATCCAGTTACCTTTTGAGTCAAACTTATATTTGTAAGTGGATTTAATATCTAAACTGCCATCAGAATTATAGCCTGTCTCTTCAATCATATTTCCTTTGTCATTATATTTGAAAGTGTATTTCCACGCTAAACTGCCGTCAGAATTATAGCCTGTCTCTCCAATCATATCTCCTTTGTCATCATATTTGTAAGTGTATTTACTATCTAAACTGCCGTCAGAATTATATTCTGCCACTTCAATCTGATTTCCTTTGTCATCATATTTGTAAGTGTATTTACTATCATCTAAACTGCCGTCAGAATCATAGCCAGCCTCTTCGATCATATTTTCTTTGTCATCATATTTGTAAATGTATTTAACCACTAAACTGCCGTCAGCATTATAGATTGCCCATTCAACCTCATTTCCTTTGTCATCATATTTGTAAATGTATTTTGTCCTTAAACTGCCGTCAGAATTATAGATTACCCCGTCAATCTTATTTCCTTTGCCATCATACTTGTAAGTGGAGCTCCAATCTAAACTGCCATAAGAATCATAGCCTACCTCAATCCGATTTCCTTTGTCATCATACTTTGCTAACGTAATTGTACCAAAAACTCTTCCTTTTGTTACCTTGCCGAACTCCTCTATGGCTTCGTAACGAGTTACTTTTACACTTTTGACTTTACCTTTTAAGCCGTCTCTTTCTATGCCTGTCTTTTTTGCATTGTCTTTTTGGGCGTAACCGCTTGCTGCGATTAACACTGCTACTATTGCTAATGAGAATAATGATTTTAGATTCATATTTTTATATATTTTAAGGCGACAAAGTTACAACTTTTCTCTCAATAGGCAAAATAATTAGTTAAAGTTTGCTCCACAAAACCAACATTTGTTTTACTATTGATTTGCTTTAATTTACTAAAGCGGCGTTTCAGCGTCACGAAAAGCCACTT
>JAISLH010000058.1 GCA_031260565.1 Bacteroidales bacterium | reverse complement strand
CAAACATTGTAGAAGTTGTTGCTCCTGCTGGCTTTGCGGCTTATCAGTGGTATATCAATCCAAGTAATAATCCCGATTTGGCAGCAGTTGCTATAACAGCAAATGAAATTCCTGCGATATATAGCGGCACAAACGATACCTTATTTGTAACTCAAGAGAGTAACATTATGCAGGGACAGCCCTTGCAACACGTGTTTGTAAAGCTGACTTCCGCATCAACAACCGTTGGTGTCCCTGCCTGCATAAGCTATCAAAGCATAGATATTACAGACACAAAACCAAGACCCGATTTTACCTATCAAGATAGTTTGTTGGATGTAACGTTTATCAATAACACCGATGAATCCGTTTCTTCCAGAAGACCTGATTACTACAAATGGGAGTTTGGGGACAACACGCCTGATGTTGAATGGAACGCACCACCACCTGAACTTTGGTGGTACGATAATGATACCCTCAAATCTCCTACGCACATTTACGCTGCTGACGGTACGTATGATGTAACTCTGACCGCTGGTAAGAATGGGTGTATGCAAACGATAACAAAGACTATTGCTTTAGAAACAAATTCTATCGGTAACGTTGATATAGATAATTTCACATTTTATCCTAATCCTGCAACAAAGGAATTGAATATTGATTGTTCAGCCAAGATTGAAGCAATAGAAGTATTTAATACCACAGGGCAACAGATTTATGTCTCAAAAGTGAATGATAAGAATACGACAATAGATGTCAGCAACTTCACAAAGGGAAACTACGTTGCCAAATTATACACCGACAATGGCATAACGACAAAGAAATTTGTAGTGGAGTAAAACCAACCTGCGTTAGCAAATAACGCCAGTACGGACACAGCACAAAAAAAGAGTTTGTTTAGTAATGTAAGCAAACTCTTTTTTAATACAATGAAATAAATCTGTGGTTTAACCTACGGCTTCCTTTAATCGTTCTGCGTTTTCGGCTAACTGCAAAGCATCAAGAATGTCTTGGAGGTCTCCATCCATAAAAGCAGCCAAGTTATACATCGTGTAGTTGATACGATGGTCGGTTACACGGCTCTGAGGGTAGTTATAGGTACGGATTTTCGCCGAACGGTCGCCAGTAGAGACCATAGTCTTGCGTTTAGATGATATTTCGTCAAGATATTTGTTGTATTCCAATTCGAAAAGTCTTGTCCTTAGCACAACCATTGCTTTATCAAAGTTCTTAATCTGCGACTTCTGGTCTTGGCACGAAACAACTATTCCAGTAGGTATATGAGTTAGACGAATGGCTGAATAAGTTGTATTGACAGATTGCCCGCCCGGACCTGAGGAACAAAAAGTATCTTTTCTAATATCCGACATCTTTAACTCCACATCAAACTCTTCTGCCTCAGGAAGCACAACTACTGAGGCTGCTGAGGTATGTACCCGTCCCTGAGTCTCGGTTTGAGGAACGCGTTGAACGCGATGTACCCCCGATTCATACTTCATTTGACCATAAACGCCTTCTCCAGAAACATTGATGACTATTTCCTTATAGCCACCTGACGTTCCATCGGTAAAATCAACTATTTCAACCTTCCAACCCTTCTTTTCAAAGAAACGGATATACATTCTGTACAAATCACCTGCAAAAATACTTGCCTCATCTCCTCCCGTACCGGCACGAATCTCAAAGATAGCATTCTTACTATCTTGAGGGTCGGCAGGGATTAGCATAAGACGTATGTCCTCTTCCATAGTTGTCTTCTTTTCTGAAAGATTTGATAGCTCTTCTTTCGCCATTTCGCGAAATTCTTCATCCTTTTCTGTTGCCAAAACCTGCTTTGCGTTCTCTATGTTCTCAATCGTGGTTTTGTATTCCTTGTAAGCGGCAATCAGAGGGAGCAAATCCTTATAATCCTTATTGAGTTTGACGTAACGCTTCATGTCCTGCATCACATCAGGTTCGTTCATTTGCTTCTCAATATCTACAAATCGTACGTTTATTGCTTCTAATTTATCTAACATTTATATCAAAATTTAGCTTGCAAAGGTACAAAAAGTTTAACACATCAGCCTTTCATTTTGATAAAACGCCGCTTTAATTTTCTAAAGTGGCGTTTCAGCGTCACGAAACGCCGCTTTAGAAAATTAAAACGGCGTTTTATTACAGCCATTCGTTAGCCCGTGAAAATCAGGTTAAAAATTAGTGCTTTTTTTTAGTGCTTGGATAAGAATTATATGAAGAAAATTTGTATCAAATTAACATTTGAGAGATGAGAAATAAAGTTACACAAGAGTAAGATTTCGTTTTCAAACATCAAAGTAGTATTTTTTGATAAAAATGTATCATTTCCCCCAAAAAATATTACCTTTGCAAAAAAATTGCCCTATGAATAAATATTGTAAAATGCTCAATAAGCTATGGTTAAACGCTTTGATAATGGTGTTATTCGCCTCTCTGTTTGCCATTTTGTTTGTTTGGAAATATGGAACGATGAGTTATATTTCGGGCAAATGGATTTTGTATTACGGCATTGTGGCAATGGCTGCTATGATTTGCTGTTTGTTTTTGGGCAATAATTCAATGGCAAAGAAAATTAAGAAGTTACGTGAGGAGGATTTGCAGCAAAAACTCATTGGATATAAGGCTGTTTATAATAAAAAACTGAAATTTTTCAGTGCTATTTCGCTTGTTGCAATCATCTCTATGATATTGCTTAACAATCTGTTCTATGCCATTTTTGCTGCCTTATCTCTACTACTTATAATCGTCAGTAGGGCAATGCCATTTAAGGTAAAATATGAATTAAATCTTAGTGAAGAAGACACAAAACGGATAGATAAAATAAAACTATAAAATTCTATGTTTGAGATATTAGACAAACAACAACTTACAAGCAATATTTATTTGATAAAAGTCAAAAGTCAGTGGATTGCCCGTTCGGCTAAGCCCGGTCAGTTTGTGATTGTGATTATTGATGAAAAGGGTGAGCGTATCCCTCTGACAATTTGCGACTATGATACTAATGACCAGACGATTACTTTGGTTATTCAGACCGTTGGAAAATCTACTAATCGCATTGCTTTACTCCAAGAGGGCGATAGTTTTAAGGATATTGTTGGTCCTTTGGGAAAAGAGTCAGAGCTTCTGCATTTGTCCAAAGATGAGATAAGCAAACGTAAGGTTCTTTTCATAGCCGGTGGCGTTGGAGCAGCACCTGTTTATCCTCAGGTCAAGTGGGCTAAGGCTAATGGCTTAAAAGCAGACGTCATTATAGGTACTAAGAGTCGTGATACCTTGATTATGGAAGATATGTTTAAGGCTGTTGCCGACAATCTTTATATTTATACCGATGATGGTTCGTATGGCACGAAGGGATTGGTAACTGACGGTATTAAACATTTGATTGAAGACAAGAAAGAGAAATATGACGAAATTATTGCCATAGGTCCGATGATTATGATGAAGTTTGTATCACAGCTAACCAAGTCTTACGGCATTAAAACCATAGCCAGCCTCAATACTTTAATGATTGACGGTACGGGAATGTGTGGTGCTTGCCGCGTAACGGTGGGTGATAAGACTCAATTTACCTGTGTAGATGGTCCTGAGTTTGATGCCCATCTTATAGATTGGGACGAAGCAATGTGTCGTCAAACAATGTACCGCACACACGAAATAGCCACCGATACCAATGACCATAAATGCAACCTGACTGCGGATGTTGAGCAATCTGTTTTGACAGATAAGAAACAGAGAGTGCCTGTCCGTGAGCAGAAACCAAGCGTTCGTATAACCAATTTTGCAGAAGTAAGTTTCGGATATAATGAAGAGGAAGCTGTAGAAGAAGCTGCAAGATGTCTAAATTGCAAAAAGCCGCTCTGTGTTAAGGATTGCCCTGTTGCTATTGATATTCCGTCATTCATAAACAAGATAAAAGAAAGAGATTTTGAAGAATCATTCCGCATATTGAGTGAAAGCACAGCTTTACCTGCTGTTTGCGGTCGTGTATGCCCTCAGGAAAGTCAATGCGAAGGCAGTTGTATTTTGGGCAAAAAGGGAGAAGCGGTTGCTATCGGTAAATTAGAACGTTTCATTGCCGATTGGGCAAGAGAGAAAGGAATAAAAACAACTGCCGACACGTCCATTGGCAAAAATGGAATGAGTGTTGCCATTGTCGGTGCAGGACCAAGCGGCTTGACTTGTGCAGGAGAGTTGGCTAAAATGGGATATGACGTTACTATTTTTGAGGCTTTGCACGAAGCAGGCGGCGTTTTGGTGTATGGAATACCTGAGTTTCGTCTGCCGAAAGAAACGGTTGTCAAGACGGAAGTAGAGAACGTGAAACGATTAGGTGTCAAAATCATTACCGATGTCATCATTGGCAGGAGCATAACGATAGATGAATTATTTGAAACAGAAGGATTTTCTGCCGTTTATATTGCTTCGGGGGCGGGCTTACCAAAATTTATGAATATAAAGGGCATAAACCTCAACGGAGTCCTTTCTGCTAATGAAATATTAACTCGTTCCAACTTGATGAAAGCCTACAAAGGTGGTTATGATACGCCTATTTATCCCGGCACTAAGACGGTTATTGTTGGTGGAGGCAACGTTGCTATGGACGCTGCAAGGACTGCAAAGCGTCTTGGAGCAGATACTCATGTTGTTTATAGACGTTCTCAGACCGAAATGCCGGCTCGTGTTGAGGAAATACATCATGCAATAGAAGAAGGAATAGAATTTCACTTTATGACCAACCCTACGGAAATTATAGGAGACGAACAGGGCTGGGTTAGGGCTATACGCTGTATCAAAATGGAGCTTGGCGAACCTGATGAAAGCGGTCGCAGACGCCCGATAGAGATAAAAGGAAGCGAATATGACATAGAAACGGATTGTGTTGTTATGTCGCTTGGCACAACACCTAACAAACTTATTGCCGAAACCACAAAGGGGTTATCCATTCATAATTGGGGCGGGATAATTGCCGATGATAACGGAGCAACATCAAGAAAAGGTATCTTCGCAGGGGGAGACGCCGTCATAGGTGCGGCAACTGTCATTTTGGCTATGGGCGCTGGCAAAACAGCAGCAAAGAGTATTGATGACTATTTGCAGAACAAATAGCCTGCTACTCTATTTCACAAAAATAAAACAGATATTCAACTTTACACAATAGCAACTCAAAAAACTGAAACGCCACTTCAGCATCACGAAGTGGCGTTTCAGCGTCACGAAACGCCGCTTTAGAAAACTAAGGTGGCGTTTTAATTTTTTGTTATGGCGTTTGAGTAAAATGCTTCTTTGTTTTGCCAAATTTATGCTAAAAATGGGCGTTTTTGGTGAGTGTTTTGTGTAACTAATCTCTTATTTTGGGTTGAAAATATAAAATTTATGCACTACATAACAAGGTGTAGTCAAATCGTTTTTTTATCCCACAACAACTATGTAAAAATAAATTTTTCTGATATTTCATTTTGTAATTTCTTTTTTTCGTACTTTTGCACCCGTTTAATGCTTTAAGAAAATAACTTTAACTATGCAGGAAGTAATAAATATATTCGTAAAGAGCGTTTTTATAGACAATATGATATTTGCCTTTTTCCTTGGAATGTGTTCCTATTTAGCGGTATCAAAAACGGTAAAGACGTCCATAGGTTTGGGTATTGCCGTAGTGTTTGTGATACTTATTACAACGCCTATAAATTACCTCATCAACACTTATCTATTGGAGGCAGGGGCTCTTTCATGGATTAGTCCAGCTTTTGCCGATGTTGATTTGAGTTTTCTAAGCCTTATCGTCTTTATTGCAGTCGTGGCAGCTATTACTCAGTTGGTTGAAATGGTTGTGGAAAAGGTTTCGCCAGCTCTTTATAACCAGCTTGGGATTTTTCTACCTCTGATAGCGGTTAATTGTGCTGTCTTGGCGGCTTCGCTGTTTATGCAGGAGAGAGGATATAAGAATTTGGGGGAAGTGGTAGGCTTTTCGCTTGGGTCAGGTGTGGGTTGGATGCTGGCAATAGTGTCCATAGCGGCTATAAGAGAGAAGCTGCGTTATTCTCAAATCCCTCCAGCTTTACGGGGATTGGGTATAACGTTTATTATAACGGGTCTTATGGCTATTGCCTTTATGAGTTTTTTAGGAATAAAATTGTAAGCGAAGTGTTATGTTAAAGATAATAATTATAAGTGTTGTTACATTCTTACTTATAATCCTGCTATTGGTGGGAGTATTGATTTATGCAAGACAAAAACTTATTCCGCAGGGATTGGTAAATGTCAATATCAATGAGGAAAAGGATTTAAGCGTTCAGCCGGGCAGTTCAATCCTTTCAACGCTTTCACAGCAGAAAATCTACCTTCCGTCTGCTTGTGGAGGGCAAGGTACGTGTGGAATGTGCAAATGCAAGGTTTATGAGGGTGGCGGAGACATTCTTCCTACTGAATTGCCGCACTTTACCCGCAGACAGCAACAGGAACATTTCCGTTTAGGTTGTCAAGTCAAGGTTAGAGAGGATATGAAGATTGAAGTACCGGAAGAGATTTTTGGTATCAAGAAATGGGAATGTGAAGTGGTTAGTAACAATAACGTAGCGACCTTCATAAAAGAATTTATCGTTAAGCTACCTGACAATGAAGAGTTGAATTTCCGAAGTGGCGGCTACATACAGATTGATGTCCCTACTTGCGTTGTTGATTATAAAAATATAGAAGTTCAACCCGAATTTCGCAATGACTGGGACAAAATGAAGCTTTGGGGTTTGAAGATGAAGAATCAAGAACCTGTCTTCCGAGCTTATTCTATGGCTAATCACCCTGCTGAAAAAAATATCATAATACTTAATGTCCGCATTGCCACACCTCCTTTTGATAAGAAGACTGGCGGTTTTGCCAAAGTTAATCCGGGTATCTGCTCTTCTTATATATGGTCTCTGAAAGCTGGAGATAAGGTTACGATTTCTGGTCCTTACGGTGAGTTCTTTATAAAGGATACTGACAAAGAGATGATGTTCATCGGTGGTGGTGCAGGAATGGCTCCTATGCGTTCTCATATCTTTGACCAGTTCAAAACAAAACATACGCACCGCAAAGCCTCATTTTGGTATGGTGGTCGGTCGTTACAAGAGCTTTTTTATGTGGAAGATTTCAAGCAAATAGAGCGAGAAAATCCTAATTTCTCATTTCACATTGCTCTTAGTGAGCCTAAGGCGGAGGATAATTGGAATGGTTACGTTGGCTTCATACATCAGGTTATTTATGACAACTATCTGAAAAACCATAAAGAGCCTGAGGAGATTGAGTATTACCTTTGCGGTCCTAAACTGATGACTGACGCTGCTGTTTCAATGCTTGACAGTCTTGGAGTGCCGAAAGAGAATATTATGTTTGACGATTTCGGTAACTAAAAAACCGTATGGGTAAATTTGTTCAGCCGTTGCCCCTATTTTTATATAAAATACAACATTCGCAATTATTTCAAAAAATAATTGTACCTTTGCAGCCTTAAAATCAAAAAGTAAAATCAAACAAAATGAAGAACATTTTATTACCATCATTGGTACTATTCGGCTCTCTAAGCATTATGCTGACGGGCTGTTCCCAAAAACCAAAGCGTGTTGATTTGGGAGAATTAAAGACATTAAACGACTCAGCGTCCTATATCATAGGTTACTCGCAGGGAAGGCAGATGGCGGAAGCATTTGAGTCTCAAAAGGTGGATTTAAACAAAGAAGTCATTGCACGAGCTTTCTATCAGACAATAATGGGCGACACAACAGGCTCATTTACGCAAACACAGATGCAAGAGGTTATGGGAAGATTCCAAGCTGATATGCAAAAAGGTCAGCAGGAAGCAGCAAAAAAGGTCGCAAAGCCTAATCGTGAAAAGGCTGATAAGTTTTTAGCCGAAAACAAGACCAAAGAAGGCGTTGTAACTACTGAATCAGGCTTGCAGTATAAGATTGTAAAGGCTGGCAAAAGCAATAAAAAGCCTACTATGGGAGACAGAGTTCTCATAAAATATCGCTTAAAGACACTTGACGGCAAGGTTATTGAATCTACATTTGAAAGCACAGACGCCGTAGCTCCAATGGGAGTAAGCAATTTTATACCCGGCTTCTCCGAAGGTTTGATCAATATGACAGAAGGCTCAACTTATATGTTTTGGATTAAACCTGACTTGGCTTATGGCGACAATGATTCTCCTGAAATACCAGCAGGCTCATTGCTTTGCTTTGATGTAGAATTGCTGGAAGTCATTAAATAAGACAGCATTTACATTTAGCCTAATGGCAATAAAAAAAGCGTTTCATCAATCTGTGAAACGCTTTTTTATTATACCTATTTGTCTTTATAGACCCTTAATACTCGTCTTCGGGAAAAAAGTAGTCCGACTTGGTGGGATAATCTATCCAAATGTCTTTAATTGAATCGTAAGTGTCCCCCTCATCCTCTATTTCCTTGAGGTTTTCTATCAATTCTGTAGGAGCACCCGAACGAATAGCATAATCAATCAACTCCTCCTTAGTTACAGGCCAAGGAGCATCTCCTAATTTTGAGGCTAATTCTAACGTCCAATACATAATTAAACTTTAATTTTAGGGTTCTAATTTTTTGCAAAAGTAATATTAAGTTATCTTTTAAGCAAATTTATTTGTAAAAAAATAATATTTTATGGGTTAAATACTTTTATTTCACTACGTTTCCGCCTTGTCAAAATCGTATATTTCCTTACGAGAAAAGGCAAAAAGGTCAGCAAGAATAAGCAAAAAAGACGGCATTTACACTTAGCCTAATGGCAATAAAAAAAAGCGTTTCATCAATCCGTGAAACGCTTTTTTATTATACCTATTTGTCTTTATAGACCCTTAATATTCGTCTTCGTGAAAAAAGAAATCCTCTTTGGTAGGATAATCTATCCAGATGTCCTCAATAGAATCATAAGTGTCCCCCTCATCCTCTATTTCCTTGAGGTTTTCTATCAATTCTGTAGGGGCACCCGAACGAATAGCATAATCAATCAATTCCTCCTTAGTTGCAGGCCAAGGAGCATCTTCTAATTTTGAGGCTAATTCTAACGTCCAATACATAATTAAATTTTAATTTTAGGGTTCTAATTTTTTGCAAAAGTAATATTAAGTTAGCGTTTAAGCAAATTTATTCGCAAAAAAATAATATCTTATGGCTTAAATACTTTTATTCCAATACGTTTCTATCTTACCACAATCGTATATTTCCTTGCGGGAAAGGGCAAAAAGGTAGTCGGAAAGGCGATTTAAGTAGCATAAAACCATATTATCAACTGACTGCTCTGCATTAAATTTTACGCATAATCTCTCAACCCTGCGGCAGATTGTCCGAGCCACATTGATATGTGCCGACAACACACTGCCACCCGGAAGAACAAATTGCGTCAAAGGCGGTAATACTTTGGTGAATGCGTCTATTGCTCTCTCTAATTCGTCTATATGCTCCTGCCGTATGGAGGGGAGAGTCTTTGCTATTTCCTTATCCTCGCAGGCAATCAAACTTTCAGCGTTGAAAAGCAGGTTTTGGATTTTGAGAAGGTGCTGTTTGTATTGCTCATTTTCAGTCAATTCCCTTATCAAACCGACATAAGAATTCAACTCATCAATAGAGCCATATACCTCAACTCTCAAATCATCTTTTCTAACCCTTGTTCCGCCAATCAGAGAGGTCGTTCCGTCATCACCTTTGCGTGTGTAAATCATACTTTATAGCCTTACACTCTTTCAACCGATACGATTTCGGGGATTTCTTCTTTTATCGCAGCCTCAACGCCCTGTTTCAAGGTTATCAAAGCGTGAGGACAAGAGCCGCAATGACCTTGTAACTGAACATAAACCACTTTCTCGTCAGTCAATTCAACAAACTGAATATCACCTCCGTCAGCTTGCAGATAGCCTCTTAGCTGTTCTATAATTTCTTTAACTTTTGCTTCAAGTTTTTGTTTTTCTTCTTGTACCATATCCTTATATTGTTATAATTTTGGGGTGCAAAGATAAAACTTTTTTTTGAATTGCTGCTTTGTCCTGCTTTTTGACGTAAAATTAAAACGCCACCTTGATTTCCTAAAGCGGCGTTTCAGCGTCACGAAACGCCGCTTCAAGAAAGTAAGGTATAATTTGATTTTGGTGAAATTGAGATTTTGGAGCATTATGACGCTTATTGCTTTTAATATCATATTATTATACCTCATACAAAGGAGCAAAAATCTAAATTTTAATGTTATTCAACTAAAATTTAGTAACTTTGCATACTGCAAAAAGGGCTAACTATGAATAGTTATAATAAAAATACATTGCTGCAATTACCGAAACATAACTACGACAATCGTTATCGTTTGACGAGTGCCAATGGTAAAAAGTTTTGTAATACGTTAAGGTAAAAGTAACAAATGAGACAATTCCCCTTCAAAAAAAAATATCATATTATCATATTGATAGCAACTTGTTTGTTTGTTATATGCTCTATTATTTCTATCGTTGAAAAATGCCTTATTTCGTTTTGGGGATTGTTAACTTGGAGACCAGAAACCATAAATTTATTTCCTAATTATATCTTAACAAGATTTATCCCTGATGTGATAGCTATAATTGCACAAATTGTAGCAATTTGTATAATGGTATCTAAAAATATCTCATACCATAGACAAGATGTTCCACCTTTGTATAATGGTTTAACATTACATATTTTCATGCGTAAATTTATTATAATTATAAAACAGGCATTCATAATTATTGCCTTTTTAGCATTGCTGTATTCTATTGTTTTTCAATTTCAGATTATCGCTTGTATGCATAGTTTTTTGGTATCCAAATATCCTTCTTCCGTTTATTTCATTGAAGAACTGCTTCCTAGTATGAATGCGATAATTGCCGTGTTATTTTTAGTTATCTTAATGATAAAAAGAATACGGAATAACCACAAAATATTAACATCATTATGAAGCGAAAAAAAAGTACAGATTTGATAATGGCTTATTCATCGGGGAGAAAGTCCTTTTATGGATACGGCAACATAAAAAAGATGTCTCACTTGCGGTAATGTAGGTAGTGTATCAGATTAGACGTTGTTCTCATAACAATCTTATAATCAATATAGATTAAAAGTAATTAACAAAAAAGATAGAGTATTTGCTCTATCTTTCTGTTACGTCTTCAAAACGTCAAAAAGATATTTAAAATTGCCGCTCAAAACAGGTAAAATAATTACATTTTAACAAGCGATAATTTTGGCAAAACAAAGGAGCATTTTACTCAAACGCCATTGCAAAAAAATAAAACGCCACCTTAGTTTTCTAAAATGGCGTTTCGTGACGCTGAAACGGCGTTTCAGTAAAGCGAAAGGCTGTCTCATTTTATTGAAACAGCCTTCCACAATTATAAAATATGATGCTGAAAAGTTATAAAACTAACTTGCGGTAGTAGTTGCTTAAAATCTAAAACCGATTGTTGCCTGTACCAAGTGTT
>JAISLH010000033.1 GCA_031260565.1 Bacteroidales bacterium | reverse complement strand
GTGCTTTGTGTGAAATTTCGTAAAAAGCTAATAAAGTACGGGCAAAAGGTGCAAAAGCTTAGAGCTAATATTACAGTCTAAAGTGTAGTTTGTCTGTGTCAAGATTGCACAGCTTCACTTCCTCTATCTGATTTGCGAATTGAATATTATAAGGCTTGCAGACGCGAATGTAGTTGTCGGTAAAGCCATACATCAAGCCGTTTTCATTGTCCGATTCCCACAATACTTTCCTTTGTGAATTGGTATTTTGATTGTAAAACCGATGTTTCTTGTCCTGCGAAATCTCTTGTAAGATAAGGCTACGTTGTTTGCGTATTTGCACAGGCACTTTGTTGTCAAAGTTGATTGCAAGTGTGTTTGGGCGTTCTGAATATGTAAAAACGTGCAAGGCAGACAAAGGTTGCAACCCATTTATAAAGGCTGTTGTTTGCTCAAATTCGCTATCCGTTTCGCCGACAAAGCCGACTATTACATCGGCAGCAATGAACGCATAAGGCATCTTTGAATGTATATAATTTATTCTTTGAGCAAAAAGAGCAGTGTCATATTTGCGTTTCATTGATTTAAGAATGGTGTCCGTCCCTGCCTGTAAAGGGATGTGAAAATGAGGCAGAAAGGCTCGTGAGACACTAACAAAATCAATCATTTCTTCCGTTAGTAAGTTTGGCTCAATGCTTGAAATGCGATACCGTTCAATGTCGGTTTCCCTATCCAAAGCCTTCATAAGTTCAAAGAATGTTTCTCCATTATGTTTGCCAAAATCTCCAATATTTATGCCTGTGAGGATTATTTCTTTCTTGCCTTCATCTGATATTTTCTTTACAACCTCAAGCACATCTGCAATAGTAGCACTGCGGCTTCTACCCCTTGCATAAGGGATTGTGCAATAGGAGCAAAAATAATCACACCCGTCCTGCACTTTAAGGAAACAACGTGTTCTGTCTTCTGAGGAATAGGAAAGGGAAATGTCTTTTACTTTATTTATATCACTAATGTAGTGTCGCCTGTCTTCACAGTCAATGGCTTTTATATCGTTTTGTTGCTCTATGTATTCAAAAAGTTTATGCTTGTTTGCATTGCCGAGTATTATATCAACACCTTCCACCTGCTCAATCTGTTCAGGACGTAGCTGAGCAAAGCAACCAATGACAGCAATTATAGCATTGGCATTAAGGTTTGCTGCTTGGCGAATAGCGTTGCGGCATTTCTTTTCTGCAATTTGAGTAACAGAGCAAGTATTGATGACATACACATCGGCTAAATCGTGGAAATCAACCTGACAATAACCATTAAGAACAAATTGACGAGCTAAATCCGAACTTTCTGCAAAGTTTAGCTTGCAGCCTAAGGTGTGAAAGGCAACTCTTTTCAAGGGTTAATTAGTTATATTAAGTAATTGACTAAACTCTTGCTCACTAATCATCTTCACATTTAGGCTTTCGGCTTTGCGTTTCTTTTCTGCTCCCATCTTATCACCGCAAACAAGATAATTAACCTTACTTGAAATACTGCTAACCACCTTTCCGCCATTATCTTCTATGGTTTGCTTAATGCTTTCTCGGCTATAATTTTCAAAAACTCCACTAACCACAAAACTTTTACCCAAAAGACTGCTGCCAATAGTGCTTTGCTCTACTTCAAAATGTAGTCCGCAAGCTTTCAGTTTTGATATAAGTAACAGGTTTTCTGCATTTGCAAAATAGCTTAAAAGGCTCTTGGCAATTACTTCTCCTATTTCATCAACTTGAATTAAGTCTTCGTATTGTGCCGCAATGATGTTATCAATATTGATGTAATGACGAGCTATTTTCTTTGCCACAACCTCACCAACAAACCTTATTCCCAACGCAAACAACACTCTTTCAAAAGAAACAGATTTTGACTGAGCCAAAGCGTTTAATATATTAGTTGCCCCTTTTTCCTGTATGCTAACTTTCTTATCCGTATCAACGGCAGCCAAGCCTATAAGGTTGTCAGCCGTCAAAGCATACAAATCGGCAAAGTCCGCTACGAGATTATTATCCAAAAGATATTTCATTTTTTCTCCGCCAAGCGAATCAATATTCATAGCTTTCTTGCTGATGAAATGTTGAAAACGTCCTAATATTTGAGGGCTGCAATGATTGTAATTAGGGCAATAATGACCTGCAATATCTTCTTCTTTCACCAACTCACTGCCGCAGACAGGACAATGAGTTATAAATTCAAACTCTTTATGCTCATTACCTTCCCTATGCTTCACTTCAACTATTTTAGGTATTATTTCACCGCCCTTTTCTATCAAAACTTCGTCTCCAATCCTTATTCCGAGCTTGCTTATCTGGTCTGCATTGTGAAGGCTTGCTCGTTTAACCCAAGTACCTCCCAACCACACGGGCGTAAAGTTAGCAACGGGCGTAACAACTCCTGTCCTGCCAACTTGATATTCCACACTCTCAAGGGTAGAACTAACTCTTTCTGCCTTGAACTTAAAGGCTGTTGCCCAGCGAGGGCTTTTTGCCGTTGAGCCAAGAGCGTTCCATAGCGTAGTATCATTTAGTTTTATGACTATTCCGTCAATATCAAAAGGCAACTCTTTGCGTTGCATATCCCAATATTCAATAAAATCCATTATTTGCTCAATATTGGAAGCTATGGCAAGATAACGAGGTATATTAAAGCCCCAACGCTTAGCCATTTGTAACTTTTCGTAATGTGTAACGCTACTTAGCCGCTGGTCTTCTTCGCAAAGCAAAAAGTAAAGAAAGCAATCCAATTTTCGTTTGGCTACTTCCTGCGGGTTAAGTAATTTTATGCTTCCCGAAGCTGCATTACGAGGGTTGGCAAAAGGCTCTTCCCCATTCTCTACTCTTATTTTGTTAAACTCTTCAAAGGCTTTATGAGGAAAAATAACTTCTCCCCTTATCTCAAAATCCGCAGGATAATCATCACCTTGCAGTTGAAGAGGAATAGTCTTTATTGTTTTAATGTTTTGCGTTACATCATCGCCAACAATGCCATTTCCGCGTGTTGTGGCTTGGCTCAAAATGCCATTTATATAGTTCAAACTTATAGCTAAGCCGTCATATTTTAATTCGCAAACCCATTCTAAGCCTTCCTTTCCAAGCATTTGCTCTGCCCTTTGTACAAAATCAACTATCTCTTCCTTGCTATAAGTGTTGCCAAGTGAGAGCATAGGGTAACGATGAGTAACTTGCGAAAAGTTATTCAGCGGTTGCCCTCCTACACGTTGAGTTGGCGAAGATGGGGATTTATATTGTGGATGTTCGTTCTCTAATTTCTCCAATTCTTTAAGCAGAGTATCAAACTCCATATCACTTATGCTTGGGTTGTCAAGCACGTAATATTGGTAGTTATACTGATTTAGACGGCTTGATAGGTCGCCTATTCTTTGCTCAATGTCATTAGAGGGCTGGCTCATCGTCCTTCTGCAATTCCTTTGTTATGTCTTCATCAACGCCATTGTCTTTGCGACTGATTTGAAGAGTGTTTGACGTCAATGTATCGTATTCTCGCCTGTTTTTAACAATATCACAAGCCAAGAAGACTGCATTACGGAAACTATTAGCCGAAGCTGTATTTTTGCCTGCTATCTCATAAGCCGTACCATGAGCAGGTGAAGTGCGAACAAAAGGAAGTCCGGCGGTAAAATTAACCCCTTCGGTAAAACTAATCAACTTGAAAGGTATAAGCCCCTGATCGTGATAGAGAGCCAAAACGCCGTCAAAATTGTTTATGGCGTTAGAGCCAAAGAAGCCATCGGCAGGATAAGGACCAAAGACCAACATTCCCTTGTCAAACAACTCCTTCACGATAGGGGCAACTATTGTTTGGTCTTCATTACCATTAACTCCCATATCACCGGCGTGAGGATTGAGGGCAAGGACCGCAATTTTAGGCATACGGATACCAAAATCGCGTTTTAGTGATTCGTTGAAAATCCGTAGCTTTCTACGTAATAAGTCTCTTGTTACAGCCTTTGGCACATCGGCAATAGATAAATGATTGGTCATAATTCCGATATGGATTTTGTTTGATGACATTATCATCAGGCTATCTTCGGCTTGAAACTTTTTAGTGAGAAATTCGGTATGCCCCTGAAACTTGAAGCCTTCACTCTGAATAGCTTTCTTGTTTATAGGATTGGTAACTAAGGCATCAAACTTGCCAGCTATCAAATCATCACAAGCCAAATCCAAGCTCATAGCAGCCAATTTGCCGCCTATTTCAGTTGGTTGTCCGATGTCAATCTTGACTTCCTCCTGTATAATGTTCAAAATATTGAACTTGTTAGCCTCTGCCTGAGACGTATATCTTATATTGACAAACGGAAAGTCGGGAACATTAACCAACTTCTTATGATATGAAAGTACTTTGGACGAACCATAAAGTATAGGTGTGCAATGTTCCATCATTCTGCTATCATAGAAACATTTAATCATCACTTCATAGCCGATACCGTTGATGTCTCCTTGTGAAATGCCAAGTGTAAGGTTATTTTTATCTTTTTTCTTAAATCTGTTTGGTGTTCTTTCGTTGTACATTTTCTATTTATGTTATAGTTTTGAGTTGCAAAGGTACGATTTTTTTCATTCAAAGCAATGTTATGCCAAAATAACGCTGCAAAACAATGTTTTACGCTATGCAATAATACATAATCTAACAATGTTCCCCTCTCAAATCAGATTTTTTTACCCCTTCGGAACTAATTAAGAAGATAAAGAAAAAAGGCATCTGATAAAGCAGACACAATAATGAGCATTGCCCCTACTCGTCAATTGTTTTCTTAAACTTGAATTGAGGTTCTTCCCCATTGATAAGCCGTCTGATGTTCTTGCGATGGGTGAAGATGATAAACAGCGGCACGAGGCAAGCAAAGCCAAAAAGTATCCAGTTTAGCTGATATTGCAACCATATTGAGCAAGTGGCATAAAAGACAGGAAACGAAACAGAGGTAATGATAGAGGCAAGCGAAATGTACTTCCATAGCACGAAGACAAGAATGAAGACAGCTATCACCAAAGGCAGAATATTATGGAATAACCCGATGACAACACCCAACATAGTAGCTACCCCTTTGCCTCCTTTGAAACGGGCAAACCATGGCAAGGCGTGTCCTATTACGGCAGCCATACCAAGGCATAGCTTATAGTTAGTCATATAAAAAGATCCCGTATCAATATCCCAGTAGTTCAGATAAAAAGATCCAAAGATGTTTCCCATATAAACAGCCAACCAACCCTTAACTACATCAATCGCAAGGACGAACAAGCCGGGCAATAAACCTAAAACCCTTATCGTATTTGTGCTACCCATATTTTTGCTACCTTTCTCTCGGACGTCAATGCCGTAAAACGACTTGCCTATCCACACTGACGAGGGAATAGAGCCAATAAAGTAGGCTATCACAGCACCTAATCCCAAAGAAATATAATCTACTACGCCCATATTTTATGTTTTAGAAGTTGCAAAGGTAGTTATTTTATTTAAAACGCCTATTTCGTGGTTGTAAAAAGCCGCCTCAAATTGTATAATCAAACAAAAACGCCCAACAGGTTTAATTATCGGGCGGAAAATTTTGTTTATTCCCTTTTATTCTTGTGACAAAAGAAGTGCTTTGAGTTCCAAATCGGCAGAAATCCTGAAATTAGTTGCCTTTATCTCTTCCAAAATAGGCTTAATACTTTTTGTTATATCTCTCTGCTTTGCCAAAATTGTTTGACAAAACATCATATTGGGGTATAAAAAAGGGCGAATGATTATCCGCCCCATTTCTAATTCACCAAAGCTATAGGTGGAATTTCCATCATAGTCTTCACATAATGAAAAGTTAAGCCTTCAAGGTATTTGTCGTTGATGTCCTCTATATCCTGTCGGTTCTGTTGCGAAAGAATGATGTCCGTAATCTTTGAGCGTTTGGCGGCAAGTATCTTTTCCTTTATTCCTCCCACCGGCAGCACCTTGCCTCTTAGAGTTATCTCCCCCGTCATCGCAATATTATGATTTACTTTGCGGTTAGTGAAGATGCTGACCATTGCCGTAAAAATAGTAACGCCGGCACTTGGTCCGTCCTTAGGCGTTGCTCCTTCCGGAACGTGTATATGAAGGTTGTATTTATCAAAGTCTTGCTTTATGCCAAGCTCTTTGTAGTTAGCTTTGAGGTATTGATAAGCCAAAGCCGCCGACTCTTTCATTACATCTCCCAAATTGCCCGTCAAGGTTATTGCTCCTTTGCCTTTTGACAATGAAGCTTCAACAAAAAGTATCTCACCTCCAACAGACGTCCAAGCCAAACCTGTTACAACGCCTATCGTATTACTTTCCAATTGCAGTTCGTGGGCTGCACGTGGCAGACCAAGTATCTTTTGCAAACTATCGGCAGCAATGGCTTTGGTAAATGTCTCTTCTTTTGCTATCTGAACGGCACGGGAACGAATAAGTTTGGCTATTGTCCGCTCCAACTCTCTGACACCTGACTCCCTTGTGTATTGATTGATTAGAGTCTTCAATATACTGTCGCTAATCGTTATGTCTTTTTTCTTTATACCGTGTTCTTTCAACTGCTTTGGAATAAGATGTCGCTTGGCTATCTGCAACTTTTCTTCTTCTATGTAGCCTGATATTTCTATTATCTCCATTCTATCCCGCAATGCAAGATGAATAGAGGAAAGGGTGTTTGCCGTTGCAATAAACATAACCTTAGAGAGGTCGTAGTCTATGTCAAGGAAGTTATCGTGAAAGGCAGTGTTTTGTTCCGGGTCAAGTACTTCAAGCATTGCTGATGAAGGGTCTCCATTGACGGTCATCCCCGTAATCTTATCTATTTCGTCAAGCACAAAGACAGGGTTGGAACTCTTAGCCTTGTTGATGGAAGTAAGTATTCTGCCCGGCATAGCACCTATGTAAGTACGGCGATGACCTCTTATTTCTGACTCATCACTCAATCCGCCCAAAGCAACACGGACATACTTCCTTCCTATTGCTGTTGCTATAGACTTACCCAATGAAGTCTTGCCCACACCCGGAGGACCGACAAGACAGATGATAGGACTTTTCATATCACCCTTTAGTTTTAAGACCGCAAGATATTCTATTATTCGTTCCTTCACCTTTTCCAACCCATAGTGGTCTGCGTCTAAAACTTCCCGTGATTTATTGAGGTCAAAGTTGTCTGATGTGTATTCTCCCCAAGGTAACTCAACCATAAAGCTCAAATAATTCAACTGCACAGAATATTCAGGAGAAGCATTGTGCATACTTTCCAATTTAGCCAATTCTTTCTTGAATATACCACTTATCTCTTTTGACCATTTCTTATGCTTTGCCTTTGATTTTATTTCTTCAATAGCCTTTTCCGAAGGCGACCCGCCTAACTCCTCTTGTATTGTCTTGAGTTGCTGAGTGAGTAAGTAGTCTCTCTGTTGCTTATCCATATCGGAATAGACCTTGTTTTGTATCTGCTGTTTTACCTCCTGCAACTTCATTTCCTGCATCAAAAAACTCAAAATCTTAGTAGCTCGCTTGGTAAAATCATTCATTTCAAGCAGCTTTTGTTTATCGCTTACCCGTAAATCAAACAAAGACGCTATGTAATTGATAAGCAGGTATGGGTTATCCAAATTGCGAACGGCAAGCGGGCTTAATCCATTTGTAGCACCAGTCATCTGAGCCAGTTTCAAGTATGTATCCCTCACCGACTCCGTTATAGCAGAAGGGTTCTTTGGTAGCTGACGAGCCTCATCGGCATAGATTTCATATTCTCCTATCCAATAAGGGTCATCGGTTACTATCCTGCTGAGCTTAAATCTTTCCACGCTCCGTATCAACACCATCCTGACGCCGTCATTCATAGTGATAATCTTCAACACCTTAGCAATACTTCCAACTTGGTATAAGTCTTTCTCCTGCGGGTCATCTACGTTAGCCTTTTGAGCCACTATACCTATCACAAGTTTCTTACGATAAGCGGCTTCAATCAACTTGATAGACTTATCCCTTCCTGCCGTTATCGGTATGATAACAGAGGGAAAGAAAACGTTACCTCTCAGAGGCAGAATAGGAATAGTGGTCGGCAGAGCGTCCAAATCTATCTTCTCTGTGTCGTCTGTGAATCCGGGTATAATATCTATGTGGTCGTTAATGAGATTTTCAAATTCAATCATAGTTGTCTCTTGTTACAAAATACTAATTTATAGATTTGCAAAGGTACAAAAATTATTATAATACACAATTGGAGGGCTTCTGTCCTGCCGTTTGTTATATCCAAACCTCACATTACTTTTCCCAAACGCCGTTTTAACTTAACGAAGTGGTGTTTTATTTTGCTGAAGTGGCGTTTAAAATTCGGTAGGTATATACCAAAAATTCGGTAGGTATATAGCAAACGAAAATTTGGTATATACCAAACGAGCAATAGGTATATACCTACCGAATTTTT
>JAISLH010000074.1 GCA_031260565.1 Bacteroidales bacterium | reverse complement strand
GGATTGACAAGACTATCCTCGCCATAAGCACCGTAGGTATGAGCCTTCCGTCCTTTTTTGCGGCTATTATCATTGCTTGGCTTTTTGCTTTTTTGCTTGCTGACTATACGGGTTTGAGTATGTTCGGCAGCCTTTATAGCGTTGATGATATGGGCAACGGCGAGTATATAAACTTCAAAAACATTACCCTACCTGCTCTCACGCTCGGCATACGTCCGCTGGCTGTCATATCAGAACTCACAAAAAGCACCGTCATAGACATTATGCAGCAAGACTATATCCGCACGGCAAGAGCAAAAGGTTTGAGCAACATCGTAATCATTTGGAGGCACGTATTAAAGAACGCCTTGAACCCTATAATTACAGCCGTTACTGGATGGTTTGCGTCTTTGTTAGCGGGTGCTGTTTTTGTGGAATATATCTTTGACTGGAAGGGGATAGGGGTTGTGATAGTTGATGGCTTGGAGAAGTACGACTTTCCTGTTGTTATGGGGGCGTTGCTCATAATCTGCGTTATGCTGGTACTAATTAACATCATCACCGATATTCTCTACGGTATCTTAGACCCACGAATACGGCTTAAATAAAGAGCAATTCCACTATCTTTTTTGCTAATTACTTTTAAGATGTATTGATTATGATAGATAACACCTAATCTGAAACATTACCACCTCTACCTATTAGCTAAATATACTTTGTTGCTCGTTTGCAAATTTTCTAATATATAATTTCCGGGAAAACCTTTACCCTTCAACCAATCAATTTTTTCTTTTTCGTTTTCAATGATTTGATGTGCTAAAAAATATGCTACATTATCATTTTCGCAGGATAATCTATAAGCCCATTCATATAATAAATTCTTTGGTTCTTTGTCCATTGCTTTTTTTTGCATTTCTATTGCCAATCTACAATTGTCTGATCCAAAATACCACTCTGCTATATGAAGAATTTTACCTATAAAAAATAAATATTCAGCATCTTCAGAAAATAAAATATAAGATTTATCAAAGTTTTTTTTCAGTAGGTATGCTATTTCATCATGTTCTTCTGTTGAATAATATTCTTCTACGAGTATATTATGTAGTAAGTATATTACACGAATAAAAACTTCTACATCATGAGGGTGCGTTTCTATAAGATTTATTACTAATTGAATAGCAGGTGTCCAATCTTGCGTTTTATGCTGTCCAAAACGGCTTTCTATTTCTAATAATTGTTCTTTCCAATTCATAATAGTGATTTTTATTTATATATATAGTTTCAATATTTCAGGGGATATGCCGTAATCCTGTTCGCCCATAAGTGACGCTCTATTATTCTCTCTACAAAACGGGCTGCGAAGTTACTAAAATTATTTGAAAATGAAGCTAAAAGAAAAAAAAGTTTTATAAAGGTAACGGAAGTCCCTCAAATTATTTTTATTATTTGTACTTTTGCAATCTCAAATCACACAACAAATAAAAACGTATAAGATTATGACAAAACAATATCAAAAAACAACATCGCAAATTACAGATTTAATGCAACAAAATATCATTAAAAAGTATCGCTTTTCAGAGATGCGAACGTGATAGTTTTGTATAAATTTTACGTAATCAAATTACAATAACGTAATATGTAGCCTTATGGGGATAATATGGTATTTTATCCCCTTTTTTTGCTTTTTGGTCAAAATAAAGCGGCGTTTCAGCGTCACGAAACGCCACTTTAGAAAATTAAAACGGCGTTTCGTTCTGATGAAGTGTCGCTTGGGAAAAATCACTCTTTTTTTTGAGAAAATGAAGTAAAATTTCTCCAAAATCAAGCGAAAATTTGGCTTTTTTAACCTTAATTTCGTTAATTTTTTAGTCTAATTTTGCTATTTTTAGTGAGTGTTTTATGTAAATTATCGCTTGCTAAAATGTAATTATTTAGGTATTTTTTAGCAGCAATTTTGTACATCATTTTGATAATTTAGAGATAAAAGAAAAAGATAGGGCAGTTACCCTATCTTTTTTGTTAATTATTTTTAATTTATATTGATTATTAGGATATTATAAGAATAACGCCTAATCTGATACATTACCCCTACGGGTATGATGAATAGTATATTTAGTTTAATGTTATGTGCCTACGACATGTTCTTCATTAAATCTATGAACGGGTTATAGTAATAAGTCCCTTTGGCAAAGACTCCAGCAAGCCCTTTACCTCCCTCTCGTGGGCGTTTAATGTCAGCAAAAATACCTTTCTCCAATGCCGAAAACAAACCTTCACTCTTCATCTTCTCAAGCAGTTCGCTCGCATCATTGAGAACCTTCTGTGCTCTCTGTTGAATGATGCCGCCGCTCTTAAACTCTACTTCCGAACCAATGTCTTTCATATTGTTGAAGATGTACTTTGCATTTTCTATGGACAGATAGCGGTCGCTCATAAAAGGAGTGTGGATTGCTTCGGTCATCATTCCTAATAACTGCAAGCCTTGCCCCGTCCAGATACTTATAGCATTGAACAATGCGTCCTGAATGTGCCCACGAAAGATGTTACCTGTCATAAACTTGGTGGGAGGCATATATTTAAGAGGAGCATTGGGGAATATCTCACGTATCATTTGTGCTTGGGCTAACTCATATAAGAAGCCGTTCTCCAAATCTGGTGTCATCTCAAAAGCATGTCCTAATCCCATCTGTTCTTCTGGCAAGCCCGCACAAAAAGCTAACTGTTCGTTAATCAAATCTGAGGCTAAGACGGTATGAGCTTCATCAAAGGCATCGGCAGTTGTCAGGTAGTTGTCTTCACCTGTGTTAATGATAACGCCAGCAAAGCCATTGATAACACGAGAGAAATATTGGTCAATGAGAGTTCGCTGCATATTAATATCACGGAAAAGAATGCCGTAAAGAGCATCATTTAGCATAACGTCCAATCCCTCTAAAGCACCCATAACTGCAATCTCCGGCATACACAATCCCGAGCAGTAGTTGCAGAGTCTGATGTATCTGCCGACCTCTTGCCCGACCTCGTCAAGAGCCTTTCTCATTATGCGGAAATTCTCCTGAGTTGCAAATGTACCTCCAAAGCCTTCGGTCGTAGCTCCATAAGGCACATAATCCAAAAGCGACTGACCGGTAGTACGTATGACGGCAATGATGTCTGCACCCTGTCTTGCTCCTGCCTGAGCCTGCACAACGTCTTCATATATATTTCCTGTGGCAACAATGATGTATAGATACGGTTTAGTGCCTTCGCCGATAGTGTTGATGAAGTTTTCTCTACGCTGTCTGTTTGCTGTGATTTTGGACATACTTTGCTCAACAAAAGGCTGAATAGCTTGCTTGGAGGCTTCAACATCGGTTATCTCCAAAGTAGTTATATCAAGTGTGCCTTCTGCTGTCTGTGCTGCTATTTCGTTTGGCGAGAGACCTGTCTTCAAAACAGCGTTGCCTATCAATAGCAGAATGCCATTAGACAATACCCCCTTCTCCTTCACGAAATCCACCAACACATTGGGTAATGGAACACCATTCTTATCCACTCCGTCTATGCCCATCAAACGGCACAGCGTCCTTTCGCAGGCAACGGTTGAGTAGTCATTGACGAATTCCTGTACCTCATCTGCTATGCCTTTAGCCATCTGTTTGGCGTGTGCAACTTTCTTAAAATCTAATCCTAATTTACTTGTCATATCTTATTCTTATTTTATTATCCTAACATTCCAAAAAATAATTGAGTGATTTTCTTCTTTTTAATTTCTAAAACAGCAATTCCTTCCACATAAACATGTTCCCAACCAAAAAGGTCGGGACGTTCGTCATATAACTCACTTTCTCCTTTTATCTTTTTTGTGATAGTTATCGTTAGTGTTATCGTGTCATTTTTGTATATTTGTTTTTGCCAGTCTTCTGAGCAATATGTATTAAGAAGTTTTATCATTTTCCCATTTAATTTTATAAATCCAGCACTATCATATACAGGTGAAGCAATTATAAAATACTTATTATTTCCTACAAGATTATTAAATATATCCCAAGTCATATATAGAGTATCTGGTAAATTTGGGTGAGTTTGCGGAGAGATGTACAAATAATAATATCCCAATCCATCTACTTCTTGTGGAGTATCTGTAAATGTTTCCAAATAAAGACTATCATTGTTAATTTCCTGTGAGAACACACTATTATTACAAAAACAAAGAGTTACAAATGTAATAATAAAAGCATACTTTACCTTCTCTAAGTCCAATCCTAATTTACTTGTCATATCTTATATCGTTTCTGAATATGCTGTTTTTATCCTTTTCCTTCCTTGTCCATCGTTATCTTTTTGAGGCTGCAAAAGTACAAAAAATATCCGCAATTCCTCGCTTGCCGCATAAAATCGTTAGTTTTAGATAAACAATTAGCCGTTACAGTTCAACAAAACACTGCTTTAAGTTAGCGAAACGGCGTTTAAGTTTGCTGAAGCAGGCTTTCATTTTATTTTGATGTACATCAAAAATAAATTAGACGTACATCAAAATAAAAAAAGACGTACATCTAATAAAAATAAGATGTACATCAAAATAAAATAAGATGTACATCAAACGAAAAAAAGATGTACATCAAAATAATTTAAAACGCTGCTTTGTTAAGTTAAAGTGGCGTTTGGTGAAATTATAATGGCGTTTGGTGAAAATGAAAGAAAGGATAGACGCCTTATAGCAAAAAAGAAGCCCGACAAAAGTTAATCATCGGGCTTCTTTGTGTTATTTTGCTGTCGCTATTTAGTCGGCTGTCGGAATGTTAAGGTGAGTTGCGGCTTGGAAGTCTTTAAGTGATGGATATTTTTCGTAATCCTCTCTCTGCATCCAGCAGTTGCTCTTGCTCAGGCGGTTGTCGTGTGCATCGTAAATGTCATAGGTCTTGCGGATTAGCTTGTCTTCCGGACTCCAATAGTATTGCGAACGCTCAAAAGCAACTTCCGTACAACCCGAATTAAAGGTGTTGTACTTGCGAGCGAAATATACCAATTTGTTATCGTTATAAACACGCTCGTAAATGAAGTCCCACGCCTGATTATCGTTATAAATAGTCTCGCAGATGTAGGTTATTTTCTTGTTTTCGGGATATTGATAGACCCGATATGCTGTATTTACCTTGCGAGTAGGGTCTTGCTCTGTGCAAGGCTCTATTTTGCCTCCGTTATCGGCATAACAAATAAAGAGAGGCGTATAAGTGTAATCTTCATCTTGCGTTTGCTCTAACCCTTCCTTGATACTGCCGTATAAATCGTCCATTTCGGTAATTTTATACCACGCTTCCTCAGAATCATCTTCAAAGGCAGAAGACTCATCGTCAGTCAGGCTTGCCGCAGGTGTGTCTTCGGTCAAAGAGAGGTTATACATTGCTTCATCGGTTGCCGACTTTACGCTGTCAGTATCGCTGTCAAACATAAACATAGGGTCCCATGGTGGCAACATAACAGGCTTCTGCTTCAATAAGTCAAGGGTTTTCGCCGAGCAGTATTGCTTATCTACCACCAAACGAAACATATATTCGTTGAACCATTCATCTGTCATTATCAAATGCCCCTGATAGCCTGCCGAAGCACCCCAAGAGTTCTCTACAAGCCACTTTTTAGCCTTACCATCCTTGTCTAAATCAACAGCACATAGTGTCATCGCATGAGAAGAGCCGCTGGAGAAAGTCTGTATTCTTTGCTTTTTGTCCATTGAAAAGGTCGTTCCCATTAGCGAACCATAGTCATATTCGTTTATATCAAGCAGACCCTTATCACGATTGTAAAATTTACCTACATCACACGAAAAATACATCATCGCAGAATCCTTGATTGATGCAATGGCTATTTCTTTTATGTCTTCTATTGGGAGGTTGATGTACTTCCAATTCTTGCCGTCCATAACGTGTCGGTCGTTTTCTATCTCATAAACCTTATATAAATCACGTGAAGGGTCGTTCATCAGCATTATATAATTGGATAAATCCTTGTTGATGTATTGTTCATAGAAAGATTTTGGTGTATAAGTCTTTGTAGATATTTCTTTATTGGACGCATCCCGCAAGGTGTAAGTAAATTCCTTGACAGGCTCACCATAAGCAAGGACAAGCATACGATAAATGTTAGAAAGCATTTCAATCTTACGGGCTTCCAATCGCTCTGTTTTTGCTTTCTGATTTTTCTCATTGGCGTACATATCCCGTAATTCCAACGCATATTCCTTTAATTTCAGGGTCATAAGTTCGCTAATCTTATGAGTGTTGTCGGCATTGAAGGTTTCAGGCTGCACGGTTGAAGGTACAAGCCCGTACTTCATAACAAGGTCGGAAACACCTGTGAATTGCCCTCCGTCTGACAGGGTATTCTTGAACAGCCATTCATTATCCTTGCTGTCCAAAGGCTCTTTGATGTGGTTTATGATTAGAGAAAGGAACAGGTTTGACTTCTCTAACTGGTCATAAAAGAACAAATAGTCTTGTGAAAATTGGAATGAGCCGAGATTATACTTGGCTATCATCTCTGCTCTCAAGACATTTAATCCTGTAAATAGCCAACAGCGTCCCGAAGACTTTTGGTCGGTTATCCCTTTACTCATAACACGATTGGAGAAGTAAGTGTCATAGTTGGCAGCGTTGTCTAAATTCTGAGCCAACTGCGTAATCTTCCCATTAGCAATAACGTTCTTCAACGCCTTGTCAGCAGTAGTGTTCTTGTATCCTTCTCTTATTTTGTTTAACTCCTGTTCGCCCAAACCATTGTTTTGAGAGACGGCTGTTAAACTAAAAGCCAATAAGGCTAAACTAAATAATAATCTTACTCTTGTTTGCATATTAGTTATTTTTTTAATCATTTACTTGTTTTCTTCACCCATATAATTTGCTATGGAGTTGTCATATTTCGGCTTGTATTCATTAACGTTGCCGAAGACTTCACTATCTATAACGATATTGCCGTTAGTCGTTTTGCCTATTGCAAGACAAGGAATGTTGTTCTGCTTAACAAGACTCAAAAACTCCACTTCATTACCCTCATTTAAGGTTATCACTACTCTGCCTTGCCCTTCGCCAAAGAGGAATGAGTCAAGTCGCAGGCTGTTGTCAGTCTTTATTTCAAAGCCCAAGTCTCTTGGCATTGCCGATTCAAGCAAAGTGATAAACAAACCGCCGTCACTGACATCGTGAGCCGAAGATACGTACCCTTTCTTTATCAATCCCAGCAGGCATTGCTGCATTTCATATTCCTCATCAATGTTAAAATAAGGCACAGGCGACAATTCCACCTTGCGATATGAATAAAGGTATTGCGAACAGTTTATATCGTCAGTCATTTTGCCCATAACATAAATCGTCTGGTTTGGTTGCTTAAAGTCTAACGAAGTATGGTTTTGCTTATTGACAACACCTATCATACCAATGACAGGAGATGGTTTAACAGCCTCAACTTTGCCATTGATTGATGCCTGATTGTAGAAGCTCACATTGCCTCCTGTAACCGGCGTATTAAACCTGCGACACGCTTCACCCATACCTTGCACCGCCTTAACAAACTGCCAGTAGGTCTGTTCGTGATAAGGATTTCCGAAATTCAAACAATTTGTTACTGCCAATGGCTCTCCACCTGCACAGACTATATTTCGAGCCGCTTCTGCCACTGCCATCTGAGCCCCAAGTTCAGGATTGGAATAAACATATCTTGAATTGCAATCACAGGTCATAGCAATAGCATTGCCAGTTCCTTTAAGATTGACGACACCCGCATCAGAAGGATAATTAGTGCTCATATTCTTAGTGCCAACCATAGTATCATATTGCTCATACACCCAACGCTTGGACGCAATATTAGGATGAGCTGCCAGATGATGTGAAATATCTTTTGCCTCTTTTAAGTCAGGCTCTTTAACGTTGTCTTTATTAAACTCAAGTGTCTTTTGAATGTAGTCAGGCTCTATATAAGTTCTGTCATAAACAGGAGCACCGCCACCAAGAACCAAAGTAGAAGCAGGAACATCAGCAACAAGCTCACCTTTCCAATAAAAATACAAGCGGTCTTCATCAATAACCTCACCAATCTTTGCACAATTCAAATCCCACTTGCGAAAAATGTCTTCCACCACTTCTTCCTTGCCTTTTTCAACCACTATCAACATCCTCTCTTGGCTTTCCGAAAGAAGTATCTCCCAAGCCTCAACGTTCTGTTGGCGTAATGGTACTTTGCTAAGGTCAATCCTCATACCCGAACTGCCTTTCTCGCTCATCTCTGAAGTAGAGCAGATAATGCCTGCTGCTCCCATATCCTGCATACCAACGATAGCCCCACTCTTACCAAGTTCCAATGAAGCCTCAAGCAGCAATTTCTCTTGGAAAGGGTCGCCTACCTGAATGGAAGGAATGTCTTCTGCCGAGTTTTCGGTAACATCTGCTGAGGCAAAGGTCGCTCCGTGTATCCCGTCTTTACCTGTTGATGAGCCAACGATATAAACAGGATTTCCCGCACCTTTTGCCGTTGCCGAAATCAAGTCTTCCTTTTGCATAATACCAACACTCATCGCATTAACCAAAGGATTGTTCTCAAAGCATTCATCAAAAAACACCTCTCCTCCTACAACAGGGATGCCAAAAGAGTTTCCATAATGAGAGATTCCCTTAACAACGCCCTTAACAAGCCATTGCGTATGAGGATTGGTTATATCGCCAAAGCGGAGTGAGTTTAGCTGAGCGACAGGTCTTGCTCCCATAGTAAAGATGTCTCTATTGATGCCGCCGACACCTGTTGCCGCACCTTGAAATGGCTCAACGGCACAGGGATGATTATGAGATTCTATCTTAAAGACGCAAGCTAATCCATCGCCAACATCAACCATGCCTGCGTTTTCTTCACCTGCACCCACCAAAAGTTGTTCTCCGTCACGGGGAAGGGTTTTTAGCCACTTGATAGAGTTCTTATACGAGGCGTGTTCGCTCCACATAACCGAATATATACTTAATTCGGTGAAGTTAGGTACTCGTCCAAGATACTCTTTTATCTTTTCAAATTCTTTAGGCAGCAAGCCCAATTCCTTAGCCGTTTCAACGGTAACTATTTTTTCTACTGACATTACTTTATTATGGTATTTTAAGACGGCAAAAGTACAAATAATTTTTCAGATACCAAGCAAGAGCCAAATAAAACGCCATTTCATTCTCACAAAACACTGTTAAAATTTGCCCAAACACTATTACAACTTACGGAAACAGCGTTTTAAATCACGGAAGCTTTGTTTAAAATTATGGAAACAGCGTTTAAAATCAAAAAGATGTACATCTAAATTTAAGAAGATGTACATCTTATTTTCATTTGATGTACATCTTATTTTCGTTTGATGTACATCTTATTTATTTTTGATGTACATCTTATTAAATTTAGATGTACATCAAATGAAAATGAAACAAAGCTTCCGTGATTTTAAACAAAGCTTCCGTGATTTAAAACGCTGTTTCCGTAAGTTGTAACAGCGTTTGGTGAAAATGAAATAGTGTTTGGTGAAAATGAAATAATGTTTGGGAAAAATGAAACAATATTTAGCGAAGACGTAATGAACTTTCAAGTCAATAAATTTTCGTACTTTTGCCGCCGAATGAAGTTTGGAATTGATAAAACCAAGAATGATGAAGATATTACTGATAGGTAGCGGCGGCAGAGAAAACGCCATCGCCCTAAAGCTTGCTCAAAGCCCGATGACTGAGCGTTTGTTCGTCTCACAAGGCAATAGCGGAACAGCAGAATGTGCTACCAACGTGGATTTAGGAAGTAGTTTTGAAGCCATACGGGACTTTGTGGTGAGCAACTCAATAGATATGCTTGTAGTCGGCAATGAACAGCCATTGGTTGAGGGTATTGCTGATTTTTTCGCTGATGATGAGGCTTTGAAACACGTTATCCTCATCGCACCTTCTAAAAAGGGAGCAATGCTTGAAGGCAGTAAGGATTTCGCTAAGGGCTTTATGCTCCGCAACTCTATTCCCACTGCGGCTTATGGCTCTTTCACCAAAGCGAATTTTGATGAGGCAATAGCCTTCCTTAATAATATGAAGCCGCCTTACGTTTTGAAAGCAGACGGATTAGCTGCCGGCAAGGGCGTTCTTATCATTGACGACATCAAAGAGGCGGAAGATGAGTTGAAGGCGATGTTGTATGAGGATAAATTCGGCTCTGCTTCCCGCAAGGTGGTCATTGAGCAGTTTTTAACAGGCATAGAGTGCAGCGTTTTCGTATTGACGGACGGCAAAAGTTACAAAATACTCCCCGAAGCTAAGGATTACAAACGTATTGGTGAGAACGACAGCGGCTTAAACACGGGTGGTATGGGCAGTGTCTCACCTGTCAAGTTTGCAACTAAGGAATTTATGAGCAAAGTAGAAGAACGGATTGTTAAACCGACCATTAAGGGCTTGCAAAATGAAGCAATAGACTATCAGGGTTTCGTTTTCATAGGTTTAATGAATGTTGGCGGAGAGCCTTATGTCATTGAATACAACGTAAGAATGGGAGACCCGGAGACAGAAGTTGTTTTCCCCAGAATAAAGTCGGATATTGTTCAAGCCTTTGAGGCAGTGGGCAGGGGAGAGCTTGATAAATATGAATTGGAGATTGATTCCCGCTTTGCGACCTGCGTTATGATGGTGTCAAAGGGATACCCTGAGGCGTATGAAAAGGATAAGGTTATCACGGGACTTGACCATACGGACGGCTGTCTTGCTTTCCACGCAGGGACAAAGCGTAACGCTGACGGCGAACTGCTTACCAATGGCGGCAGAGTTTTAGCTGTTACCTGCTTTGGTGATACTATGGAGGAGGCTCTTGATAAGTGTTACCGCAATGTTGAAATTATAAAGTTTGAAGGTGCGTTTTATCGCCGTGATATAGGAAAAGACTTGTTATGAAGCAGTATTTAGATTTATTACAAAAAGTCCTTGACGAAGGAAATTCAAAGCAGGACAGGACTGGAACAGGAACTAAATCAATCTTTGGTTACCAAATGAGGTTTGATTTAAGCGAAGGCTTCCCTCTTCTGACAACTAAGAAGCTCCATACAAGATCTATCTTCTACGAATTACTATGGTTCTTGCGTGGAGAGACCAATGTAGATTATCTTCACAAGAATAACGTCAGTATTTGGGACGAATGGGCTGATGAAAGAGGAGAATTAGGACCTGTTTATGGAAAACAATGGCGCAGTTGGCTGACAAGTGACGGCAGAACGATAGATCAGATAAGCGATGTGATAAAAGAGATAAAGCAAAACCCGAATTCGCGGCGTCTTTTGGTCAATGCTTGGAACGTAGGTGAGATAGAGCGAATGGCTTTGCCTCCCTGCCACATTCTTTTTCAATTTTACGTCTCTCAGGGCAGGCTTTCGTGTCAGTTATATCAACGTTCGGCGGATATTTTCTTGGGAGTGCCGTTCAATATTGCCTCTTACGCTCTGCTAACCTTTATGATAGCTCAGGTTTGCGACCTTTCGGTGGGTGATTTCGTTCATACGCTTGGCGATTCTCACCTTTACAACAACCACATTGACCAAGCTAAAGAACAATTATCAAGAACGCCGTTTGCCTTACCGCAATTAAAGTTAAATCCTTCAGTAAAAGACATCTTTGATTTCAAATATGAAGATATTGAAGTGGTGGATTATCAGAGTCATCCGCATATTAAAGCTCCCGTTGCAGTATAAAATGAGTACCAAAGACCTTAATATAATAGTAGCCGTTGCTAACAATGGAGCAATAGGGGAGAAGGGTAATCTGTTGTGGCATATCAGCGAGGATTTACGCTATTTCAAGGCTACGACAAGCGGTTGCAGTGTCCTTATGGGAAGAAAGACTTGGGAGAGTCTTCCTTTCAAACCGCTGAAAGACCGCCGCAATATCGTTATAACCAACAATGAGGATTATGAAGCGGCAGGTGCGGAAATTTTTACTTCAATTCAGGCTGCCTTAGCGAGTTGTAGAGGGGACGAAAAGCTGTTTTGTATTGGCGGAGGCAAGATTTATGAGCAGTTTTTGCCGTTTTGCAACCGAATTTATTTGACAAAAGTGTATGCGGATTTTGAAGCGGATACTTTTTTTTCAGATATTACAGAGTTGCCTTTTGCTTTGGAAAGTGAGAGTGATTTATTTACTGACCTCAAAACAAACCTCCGATACAGGTTTATGGTCTATAAACGGGCGTAAGGCTTGTTTTGTGGCAATTATTTGAAGGATAATCGGCGACAATGTTTATAAAATTTGCGTAAAACTATCATCCGAAGATGCCATTTTTTATTACGTTTCACCCTTGTTTTGCTTCCATTGAATTTGATAAAAAACAGAAAAAATAAAATACAATATTGCTAATTCAAAAAAAAACAATACTTTTGTAGTCTTAAAACTTACATATTTTGATTATGAAAAGAATATGCTTAATATCGGCTTTCGCTTTGCTCACAACAGGTTTTGTGGGCTGCAAGAGCATAGAGAAAGATGTGTTTATCCCCGAATACCAGAACACAATTTTAATGCCACGTCTCACAACTTGGTTAGACCAGCCTTCTTTTGAGAATGCGTATGGTGCAAACTCTTATGCAGTCAGGGCAGACAATGATTTGGAGAACCCTTATGGGCTTGTGGAGACGCCTTATGGTAAAGGCGTACATGAGGTTACTGAAAAGACTCATCTCTATGTAGGAGATAAGCGTATCCAAGACGCAATGAACATCTTTGTAACAGAGGTTAAGACCAACATTTCCGACCCTTCAACAAAGCGAAGCGGCAATATCGTTATCCGAATTGGTGATGCATACCGAAAGAATAACTATTTGTGGAGTGTCTTCTCTGGTTTGACGGTCGGGGTTCTTAATGCCTGCGGTATGCCTATGTGTTCTAACACGACTGAACTTGAAGTCATAGTTGAGATATACGATTTGCGTAACAATATTGTAGCAAAATTCAACGAGCGAGGCACATCTAAACAATATATGGCAGCGTATTACGGCTATTATGAGTTTGAAAGACGGGCTGCAGCCTTAGCTCTGGAAGACGGATTGATGAAAATAAAGGAGCTAATAGAAAGAGACGCAGCGGTAATAAAAGCAAAACTGAGATAACAATGTGAATTGGGTAAGGCATATATTGGTTCTGTTGTTTGCAGTCGGCGTTTCGGCGGCACAAGGTCAAGATGTGCGTTTCTCTTCCTTTGAAGCAAACCCGATGTTTCTTAATCCTGCTCTGACGGGTTTTTGTTCCCAGACATTTAGAGCAGGAAGTATTTATCGCAATCAGTGGTCAAGCGTATCTACTGGCTTGAATAGTTACCTCCTAAACGCAGAAGCACAAGTTTATACCAACAAAAGAGCCAAGTTAGGCATTGGATTAGGATTGGAATTTCTTGCTGACGTGGCGGGCAGTCTAAGTTATGGCTCACGCAACATAGGTTTGGCTTTATCGCTATACAAGTCCTTCGGTCTGGATGGCAAATATACAATATCGCTTGGCTTAAAAGGCAACCGCAGTACTTGGAGTTACGACATCACAAACGCCGATTTCGGACAGCAAACCTCAGATATAGAAGGCATACCCTTGAATTCGCTTGGTGTTTATGACCTTTCCGCCGGCTTACACTGGCATTCGCAACTGGGAAAGCAAAACGCATTTGAGGCAGGCTTCAATATAATGCACATCAATCAACCAACGCTGTCCTATTTTGAAAATTCAACGATCCGAATGCCTATTAGAACCAACATCTATTCCTCTTTCTACTTCACCAAAGACGAGAATTACGGCTTCAAACCTCTTATCATTTGGCAGAGACAGGACAATAACGATGAGATTGTGGCGGGTAGCGAGATGAGTATGCCACTTAACAGCCTTAGTTTTGAGCAAAAAAGTATCGCTTTTGGAGCTTACTACCGTGTAATGGACGCTCTGATTGTTACGGCAAGGTATCGCTTCAACGGATTCAACGTTGGCATCAGTTATGACGTTAATATATCCAAGCTAACGCCTGCTTCCAAAACCTATGGTGCTGTAGAATTATGGTTGAATTACTCTTTTGACATCAATAAAGACAACAAACGACAGAGCCATATCCCATGTCCGGTCTTCTAAATGATGTTATTTCAATTTTTTTACTAACTTTGCAGCCCTCAAAAACAGCGTTAAATGAATCAAAAACTTATAGCAATAATACTCACCTTCACTTTGATGTGTCCCAACGCCATTACGGCTCAGCAATCGTACGCAGACGCTTACGAAAAGCAAGCAGACAAGGCTATAAATGACCAATATTACAGCGAGGCTCTTGACCTCTACACCACAGCTCGCCGTTTCGTCAAACAGAGTCTTCAACTTGACTACAAGATAGCCCAAACCAATATGCTCCTGTCCAATTACGCTCGGGCGGAAGAAGGTTTCAAGGCAGTAATAGCTCGCAAAGACACCATCAACATCAGCTTTCAATTCCCCAGACTCTACCTTGAATTAGCCCAAATGTCAAAACAAAACAACAAACTGCAGCAAGCACTTGATTACATTGACCTTTCGCTAAAAGATTGTCCTGATATGCAGATACGGGGTGAGCTTAAAAGAGAGCGAGCGACTGTTTTATGGATATTGGATAACCAATCCGTCAATACGAACACAACGATCATCAACCCCGGACCAAACATTAACAACTCTCTTTCTCAAAGTGGAGGGCAGCTAATTGACTCTTTATTTCTGTATAACAAGTTTTCAGATGACTCTTTTATTGATTTCGCTTTTGCCGATGAAGACTTCCATACGCCGTCCAAGCATTTGGAATGGGGTAAAATCAACGATAACGCCGCCAACTCTTCCAATCTCTTTTTTGATACGGTAGAAAACATTGCTTATTGGACGAAAAAGGCTGGTAATATGCCAACTGGAGTTACCAAAATCTACTTCTCGCATCGTGAAAGAGCAGATAAATGGAGCAAACCTCAAATTCTGCCCTTCTGTAAGGAAGATGCAGCAAGTTATACTCACCCTTTCGTCATTTTAAAGGACGGACAAAAGATAATGTTTTTTGCTTCCGACAGGGCAGGAGGCTATGGTGGCTACGATATATGGCAGATAAATCTCTTCAATCCCTATTCCCAGCCGATAAACCTTGGTAATAAGATAAATACTGCAGGCAATGAAGTTACTCCTTTCTTCATTGACAGCGTCCTTTACTTTGCTTCCGACACCCATTATGGCTATGGCGGCTACGACATCTTCAGTTCGCAGTGCGAAAGCGGTAAATGGCAATCACCGGTCAATCTTATGCCGCCGATAAACAGCACTGCCAACGACCTCTATCCTGTTATAGTGAAGCCAAATCAAAGAGGCTACCTTACTTCCAACCGTTCCGATGAACCAAGGTCTCAATCCGACCCCACGATGACCTGTTGCAATCAGATATATCTTTGGAAAACCGAAGTCCAAACGCCACAGGAAGACCCTGAACAGGTAATAAATTACGCCAAAACAATAGAGCAGCGTTTCATTCCAGCCTTTGACCTTCCCCTTATGCTGTATTACCATAACGATCAGCCAAATCAATCTTCCAAAGCAACGCTTACCGACTACGATTACGCCACCTGCTACAAGCAGTATCTTGGAATGAAAAGCCTTTATCAATCTCAGTACGCTCTAAACAAAGACACGGCGGGTTACAATGCTGTTTCAGCGTTTTTTATCAACAAAATAGACTTCTCAATGACTAAGTTAGACGCTATGATGGCTTATTTGTTGCAGCAGATGGAAGAAGGAAAATCGTTAGACGTGCAAGTACGGGGTTTTTCTTCTACTTTATTCACTTCGGATTACAATTTCAACCTTTCAGAACGCCGTATCAACGCCTTAGAGAACTATATCGGCAAATGGAATGGAGGTTTGCTTGCACCATATCTTACACATATCGGAGCGGATGGGAAACCTCGACTTCGCATCCTTCATCTTCCTATGGGCAGTAGCCAGTCTGTTTCGTCCAATCCTCAATCCGCCAAAGCCAGACGCCAATCGGTCTATACCTTAGAGGCAATGGAGGAGCGGAAAGTTGAGATAAAAATCATATTTGAGCGTTAGAATTTTCCACAACGCCATAACGCAGGTTTAGAACGTCATTTCATTTTATTGAAGTGGCGTTTTATTTTGCTCTTATTTGATTATAATTTACGGAAACTTGATTAAAAGTTGCGGAAGCTTGACTTAAAGTTGCGGAAGCTTGATTACAAATTACGGAAGCTTGATTTAAGTTTCGTTTGGTATATACCAAAAATAAATAAGATGTACATCAAAAATAAATAAGATGTACATCAAAAAAAAATAAGATGTACGTCTTGTGAAAATAAGATGTACATCTTCTGAAAATAAGATGTACATCAAACGAATCTTAAATCAAGTTTCCGTAATTTGTAATCAAGCTTCCGTAAGTTATTTCTTTGTTTCCGTAAGTTTAAGTCAAGTTTCCGCAAATTATAATCAAGTTTCCGTAAATTGAAATCAAATAAGCGGGAATTGTTACTTGATTTCAATAAATTATTCTTTGATTTGAGCAAATTGTTACTTGATTCTGTGAAATTAAAAACAGGTTTTGCCCCAATATTGCAGCGTTGCGTTGCGTCAAAACCAAGAAATGAGTTTTTTTTAGTACCTTTGCCGCTCATAAAATAAGACATCAATGAACCAAAACGAAGACCTAATAAGTCCAAACGAAGATTTATCAAGCCAAAATGAAGACCTGACAAGTCAAAACGAAGACCTGACAAGCCAAAATGAAGATTTATCAAGCCCAAATGAGCCAAAGACAACTCACAAAGCAGGTTTTGTGAATATAATCGGCAATCCTAATGTCGGCAAATCAACGCTGATGAACGCTCTTGTGGGCGAAAAACTCTGCATAACAACGCAAAAAAGTCAGACAACAAGACACCGCATTATGGGAATGGTCAATGGCGATGATTATCAAGTCGTTTATTCTGATACTCCGGGACTTGTGCATCCTCATCACAAACTTCACCAGTCTATGATGGCGTTTGTGGGTGAGGCTTTAAGAGATGCGGATATTTTTTTGGTCATCACCGAGCTTGGAGAGAGCTTTAAAAACGATGAAACACTGCAATACATCATCCAATCAACAATCCCAATCATTCTTGTAGTCAATAAGATAGACCTTTCTTCACAGGACGTGGTCAAAGAGAAACTTGACTACTGGCAATCAGTCATTCCGCGTGCTCAGGTACTGCCCTGCTCGGCTATAACGGGCTTTGGAGTGGAGCGAATCTTTGATACCATACTCCAAATGTTGCCTTTATCGCCGCCTTATTTTGAAAAACAGCAGCTAACCGATAAATCGCTGCGTTTTTTCGCTGCAGAAATAATCAGAGAGAAACTTCTGCTGTTTTATGACAAAGAGATACCATATTGTTGTGAAGTTACGATAGAGCAATATGAAGAAACGCCGACCTTAGACCGCATTTCAGCCGTCATTTACGTTGAAAGAGAGTCGCAAAAGCGGATTTTGATAGGTCATAACGGGACTTCAATGAAGCGGGTTGGTATTTCGGCTCGGCAAGACCTTGAAGCCTTTGTGGGCAAACAGTGTTATATTTCGCTCTTTGTGAAGGTTAGCGACTCGTGGCGAAATAACGACAAAACTTTACATCGTTTCGGATACAATTAACAGGATATGGCTACTCAGAAGTGGGATATTATTGTCGTAGGAGGCGGTTCAAGCGGGTTGATGTGTGCTATCAGTGCCGTCAAAGCCGGTAAGCGTGTGCTGATTTTAGAGAAGATGCCGCAGTTAGGGCTAAAGCTACGCATAAGTGGGCAAGGCAGGGCGAACATAGGAAACACCGCTGAGCTGAAACGTTTTTTGGAACATTGCGGAACAGACTTTCGCTTTCTTTATCCTTCGTTTCATACTTTTTTTACGCAGGAACTGATTGCTCTTCTTTCGGAATTGGGCGTTCAAACAAAGGAAGAACGCGGCGGAAGACTCTTTCCACAGAGCGAAAAGGCACAGGACGTTTTTCTTGCTTTGGTACGCTATCTGGAAGCCTCAGAACATTGTACCATTATGAAGAATCAGCGGGTTCAATCAGTTATCTGTGAAGGCGAAAGGGCTGTCGGCGTCCGTACAGAGAAGGAAGAATTTTATGGAACTTCAATCGTCCTTGCCACAGGAGGCTTATCCTATCCGCGAACTGGCTCTACGGGGGACGGATTGTTGATTTGCGAAGACTTATCGTTTGACATAGAGACGCCAGTACCTGCTTTGGTGGGTTTTAAGTGTCGTTTCCCAAATTCGGAATGGCGTTTTGACGAGTCTTTTGTTGCCAAAAATGCTAACGTTATGGTCATTGACGCCAACCAAAAGAAGATTGCGGAGGCTTTTGGAGAGATTGAATTCACTTCTTTTGGTGTTGCAGGGGCGACAATTCTTACTTTGAGCCGTCAGATTGCTCGAAGAGTTGCTGCCAAAGAGCCATTGCGGTTGGTGATTGACTTGAAGCCGAGCGTGGAAGCAAAGAAACTTGACGTGGAATTGATAGAAGCCATTAGCAAAGTGTCATCCAAATATAACAAAATAACGTTCAAGTCTGTCTCATCGGCTGTTCGGTCGGCGTTACCTCAGCCTTTGGTGGATTTGTGTCTTGCTTACGCAGAGATAGACAGCCGTAAGAGTTGTGCTCAAATAACGTCTGAAGCCCGTAAAGCAATACTCCGCTCTATCAAAAGCCTGACTCTGACCATTGAAACAACGGAAGGGTGGGAGAGAGCAGTCATTACTCGCGGCGGAGTGTCGTTATCAGAAGTTAATCCCAAGACTTTGGAAAGCAAAAAGAAGAAAGGGCTTTATCTTTGTGGTGAATTGCTGGATTTAGATGCTGATACGGGCGGCTATAATCTTCAGATAGCGTTCTCAACCGGTTGGTTAGCGGGTCAAAACGCATAGACATTTCTTCAAAACGTCATTATAACAAAACAAACCGCCGTTATCACAAAACAAAACGCCGTTCCGACAAATCAGAACGGCGTTTTAATTTACCAAAATGGCGTTTTAGGACTTTATTCCATTACAATAGCGTAGTCAAATACTATTTTGGGGTCAAGATGTTTCTTTACCTTGCACGCTTTCATCGTATTGATGAGTGCAGTCTCCATTTCAGCAGGGAAATCCTTGCCAACAAAAGCCTTAACCTTGACTTTCTTCAAATCGGAATGAGCGTCCAAATCAAACGAAAGCTCAATCCGCTTGTCCGAAACCTCAATAGCGTGCTTTTCTAAAAACTGTCGTGCAAACAAACCGCTACAACAAGCTACCGAAGTCAAAAAAACCTGAAACGGATTCAGTGAAGTACCTTCGCCTCCCAAAGCTTCCGACAAGTCTGTTGCGACCTTAAATCCTTCAAAACGGGCAATAACCTTTGCCTTACCTTCAAATGTTACATTCATATCTTATTTTATTTAATTGTTATGAAAAAATACGGCGTCAAGACGCCGTAACAATAATACCAAATATCACCATCGTAACAGAAAATGACTTTGCAAAGGTACAAAAAAAAGTAAGATTACAATAAAATGACACAAAAAAAGTTTCAAAAAGGCGTTTTAACAATTTATTTCGTACATTTGCAAGCCTAAAACAAACGTTTAATATGAGCAAAGGGCAAAACAGGAAACTTATCATTACCTTTGGCGTGGCGGTTGTGCTTTCGGCTGCAATAGGGCTTGCGATTAACCTGATGAAGTTTAACAACGCCAAGTCAGAAGCTCAAAAGGTGATAGTCAATCTGGCGTCCGGTTGTGATAAAGAGGCAGAACAGACTCTTATTATGGCTGAAGACTGCTTCAATGCGGCATTTCTCAACCCGTTAAGAAAGAAATATCACGTTGAAACAATGACCTGCAACGTCAAAGACACGCTTCACGTCAGCGGAATGACGCAGGAACAGAACGCTTTGGAGTATTTTCGCAGCCGATTAGGAGAACGGCGAATTGATACCACACACCATATATATAATGTGAGCGAAAACGCCACCATTCATTACGTCTGTCTTGTTCAAACGGGCGAAGAACTTCTGTTTATGGAGATTGAAAGCCGCGAAACCTCGCCTCACAGTGCTTATGCCGACATTACGCTTGACCAAAGAAACAATGACCTCTATCATTATGACGCTTCCGATATTTCTATTGCCCGTTACGAAGGCTCAAAGCTCGTTTTCCAAAGCGGAAGTTTCCCTTACCCGCAGCAAATCAGTCTTTCAGCCAACCAATGGAGCGAAACAATACATCATTATTTTCATTACGCTCTTCAAAACAGCAGTTCCAATCAGCAATGGGTCGTTACCATTCATCGCAATCTTTGGTTTGACACTCTAATCTCGGCTTCCTACGTTTTTTTGGCAACGATTATTGTCTTATGTCTTGCTTTTGTTGCCGTAAAACTTTATCGCAAAGAGCCATTTGGACTAAGGGCTACGGTCTTTCTTCTCATTATGGGGCTCTTCCTTTTCATCTTCATCGTACTTGGGCTAATCACCGTCCGCAACCTTACGGCTGTCAATACGGAAGCAAATACCGGTGTGCTGAAAGAAAAGACTATGTCCATCAATATTGAAATCAGCAACTTCATATCGGAAAACGATACGGAGGATGCTCTTTTCGGCTACGTGATACGGCTTTCTAAGGCATTCTTCTGCGACATCAACGTCTTTGACACAACAGGGACGCTTTTAGTATCCTCTTCCGCCGGTCTGTTGGAAGGCAGCAATGTCCCTAAACAAATGAACGCCAACGCATATCGCCAGTTGCGAGGGCTGGGGTCAAAGTTCATTTCGCCGATCTTTGTTCAGAAGGAATCCTTGCGGCGTATCAAGTTTTTATCCTCTTATATGCCGATACTGAACGCTGATAATGAGGTCGTAGGGTTTTTGAATGTGCCTTTTATTTCGCAACAGTGGGAGCTGGAAAGAAAGATTAGGGGTGTTATTTCTAACTTTGCCGGAATTTATCTGCTTTTTGCCAATATTGCTTTGCTGTTTGCGGCTTTTATATCTACCATTCTGACCAATATAAAGAAGAATGAGCGAGACAAAGCTTGGAAAGAGCTTGCCAAACAAGTCGCTCACGAAGTCAAAAACCCATTAACGCCGATGAAACTCTCACTTCAACATCTGCAAAGGCTGAAGCAGAGTGGCAATGAGGCGTTTGATGACAAGTTTAATGCTGTTTCGCAGTCGCTAATTGAGCAAATAAATACCTTATCGGAGATTGCGACAGAGTTTTCGGACTATTCACGGATGCAGGATGTCGTTTTGGAGAAGGTAAATGTCGTTTCGTGCCTCCAAACTGCCGTTTCAATGTTCGCCAACACCGATTCAATAGCTTTAAACTTCACTTCGCATAACCAGACTGATGTTCCAATATTGGCAGATAAGGCTTTGCTCATACGAATCTTCAATAACTTACTCAAAAATGCTATTCAAGCCCTGTCCAATCTTCCAAACGGCAAGGTAGATGTTGATTTGAGTACCACCAATCGGCATTGTATCATCACCATAACGGACAATGGCTGCGGCATATCGGAAGAAAATCAGGCTAAAATCTTCTTTGATTCTTTTACTACCAAGAATGACGGCAGCGGATTGGGTCTTGTGATTGTCAAAAACACTATTGAAAGTTTCAAAGGCTCGTTATCCGTTACGTCAAAGGAAGATAAGGGGAGCTGTTTTACTATAACGCTGCCGCTGATTAAGGATTGAGGGTATTAAAATTTCATATACTTTTCGCCAAACAGCATTTCATTTTCGCCGAACATTATTTTGTGATTTTTAATGATTACAAAGCGGCTTCCTTTGTGCAGAAAAGGGGTATAAATCAAAGAATTAGGTTCAAGACACTTTAAGGGTACAAATTTCTCTTAAATTATCTTGCCCCAAGATTTAGATCCTCTATTTTTACACCTTGCATAAGCCGCCGAAATGACTGAAAAATGGGATAAAATCGTTATAAACAGCCTGCTTAAAGTTGATAGTATAACTTTGAAACAGAAATTCCATACTCAGAAACGCCTTGAAAATAAAATAATTGCAAGGACTACAAAAATATTTTCTTATTTTTTTGCCCAAAAAGTTTGCCAATAGAAAAAAAAAACGTACTTTTGCACTCGCTTTTTGAGCCTCCTTAGCTCAGTTGGTTAGAGCACATGACTGTTAATCATGGGGTCCAAGGTTCAAGTCCTTGAGGGGGCGCTCAGAATGAGGAGAGAAATGATGTGTTTCTCTCTTTTTTTGTATCTTTGTGGCTATGAAAGTAAGTGGTTTTTCATTTATAAGGAATGCATTAAGGTTTGACTACCCTATAGTTGAGGCAATAACTTCGGTACTGCCTCTTTGTGATGAATTTGTGTTGGCTTTGGGTAATTCGGATGACGATACGGAGGCTTTAATAGACTCTATCAACAGCCCCAAGATAAAAATCATTCACACAATTTGGGACGAGACTTTACGCAAAGGTGGTTACGTCTTAGCAGATGAAACAAACAAGGCACTAAAAGAAGTTGCCGCCGACTCAGATTGGGCTTTCTACATTCAGGGAGACGAAGTTGTGCATGAAAAACACCATCACAAAATAACAGAAGCAATGAGCCGTTGGCAGGATGACCGTGAGGTTGAAGGCTTGCTTTTTAACTACACTCATTTCTATGGTTCGTATGACTTTGTTGGGGATTCTCGCCGCTGGTATCGTAAGGAAATCCGTATTGTTCGCCCACATATTGGTATCAGTTCTTATCTTGACGCTCAGGGGTTTCGTATTGATGACAGGAAGCTGAGGGTGAAGCCTATTGATGCCGCAATTTACCACTATGGTTGGGTGAAACCGCCCTTTTTACAACAAGAAAAGCAGAAATATTTTCATTCTTTGTGGCACGATGACCAATGGTTAGAGTCTCATATTGCCAAGACAGAGGAATTTGATTACTCTCAAATTGACTCCTTAAAGCATTTTGACGGCACGCATCCAAAGGTTATGCAGACAAGGATAGATAAGCAAAATTGGCAATTTGATTTTGACCCCACGAAAAAGAACTTCGGCTTCAAGGCTTCTCTGCTTCATAGCCTTGAGAGACTGACAGGATTGCGTATTGGAGAATATAAGAATTACAAAATAATAAAGTAGAACGATGAAAAACTTTGTAGAAGAATTGAAATGGAGAGGTATGATACACAATGTTATGCCCGGCACAGAGGAACAACTCAATAAGGAAATGACATCGGCTTATGTGGGCATTGACCCTACGGCTGATTCACTGCATATAGGACATCTGGTTGGCGTTATGATGCTCACTCACTTTCAACGTTGCGGTCATCGCCCTATTGTTGTGCTTGGCGGTGCTACTGGTATGATTGGCGACCCTTCCTTTAAGAGTGAGGAGCGTAAATTGCTAAGCCTTGAGCAGATTAAGGACAATCAGGACAGCATACAAAAGCAACTCTCCAAGTTTATGGATTTTGATAGCAATGTACCAAACAAAGCCCTTATTCTTAACAATTATGAATGGACTAAAGATTGGACTTTTATTGACTTTATAAGAGAGGTCGGCAAGCATATAACGGTTAATTATATGATGGCAAAGGATAGCGTGAAGAAAAGAATGGAGACAGGAATTTCTTTTACGGAGTTCTCTTACCAACTCTTGCAGGGTTACGACTTTAAGTATCTTTATGAGAACTATGGCTGTCGTCTGCAAATGGGAGGCAGTGACCAATGGGGAAATATTACCACAGGCACGGAACTAATCAGACGTATGTTGCAAGGTGAGGCTTATGCTCTGACCTGTCCTTTGATAACGAAGGCTGACGGAGGCAAGTTTGGCAAGACGGAAAAGGGTAATATATGGCTTGATGCTCAAAAGACTACACCTTATGCCTTCTATCAGTTTTGGCTTAATTGCTCTGACGAAGACGCTAAGAAGTTTATCAAAATCTTTACCTTACTTTCGCAAGAGGAAATTGAAGCCCTTATCTCTCAGCACGAGCAAGCCCCAGAGCAACGCTTGCTTCAAAAAACCTTAGCCAAAGACCTGACAACACGTGTGCATAGTGAGCAGGATTATCAGGCGGCAATAGAGGCGTCTCAAATCCTTTTTGGCACGGCTACCACTGAAAGCCTGAAACGTTTGGACGAAGCAACATTCCTATCTGTCTTTGAGGGAGTCCCTTTGTTTGACCTGCCATTATCGGACTTACAGCAAGGGATAAATGTCATAGATTTGTTGTCCGACACCGCTATTCTGTCCTCCAAAGGTGAAGCTCGCAGAGCGTTAAAAGAAAATTCAATTTCGGTAAATAAGCAAAAAGTAACAGAAAGTTTTACTGCCACCTGCGACAACCTTATCAACGGCAAATATATCTTAGTTCAGAGAGGTAAGAAAAGCTACTTTATCATCAGCGTTGTAGCTTAATTTTTGCTAAAAAGGTTGTAGATAAAAATAAAATGTGTATTTTTGCAAACGTTTTCTGATATAAACATAAGCGGAGACAGCCGAAAATCCCAAAACAGAGTAGGCATTTAATAAAAATTGTTGTTTGAAATGAAAAAGTTGTTTTTAATTTTATGTGTGGTTGGTTCGTTAGCTGTTTTGTCGTGTTCCGATGCTGTTGATTGCTCTTGCGTGGTAAAGGAAACTGTGCCTGAGTTGAACTTGGTAGGGACTATGAACTATTCTATGAACGGATATGAAGGCGAATGTTCCGACATCACTGTTGAAACTTTGGGTTTGTCAATGCAGATAGCAGAGTACCAAGTGCATTTTGAAGTAACCTGCTCGGAAAAATAAGAAGCAGTAGCGGCAAGTTAAAATCCGTCTCACTGGCTTATAACGTCAATCCAACATTCTCATAAAGGGAATAACCTGAAATGGCTGTTCCCTTTTTTGATACTTCTCAAAAAAACGATATTTTACATTTAAATATTTGGTCAGTTGCTAAAAAGTATGTATCTTTGCACCCTGTAATTATATTAATAATAAACAATAGATATGAAAAAAATTACACTTTTCGCAGCTATATGCTGTTTTGGACTCGCCTTTAACGCAAAGGCTCAATCACCTTATGGTGTAGGTGATACAATGAAGGTTAATGGTATGTTGTATCTGGTTACCGATGCCACTAATAAGTATGTGGAGGTAACCAATGACAGCAAAGGTTATTCGTGGGCAAGTGCAAACGCATACACTGGTGCGGTTAGTATTCCTTCATCTGTTGCCAATAACGGTAATGGACAATCTTATACTGTAACGTCAATTGGAAATTGGGCTTTTATCGAATGCAGTGGTTTAACGTCAGTAACTATTCCTAATTCAGTAACGTCAATTGGAGGTTTTGCTTTTGTAGATTGTACTGGTTTAACGTCAGTAACTATTCCTAATTCTGTAACGTTAATTGGAAATAGTGTTTTTTATAATTGTAGTGGTTTAACGTCAGTAGCTATTGGTAATTCTGTTACGTCAATAGGAGGTTCTGCTTTTTCTGGTACGCCATGGTATAATAATAAACCTGATGGCTTGGTTTATATAAATAATGTCCTTTATAAATATAAAGGAACAATGCCTGCAAATACAGCAATAAACATCCAAGAAGGAACGGTTAGCATTTCTCCTGAGGCTTTTGAGTATTGTAGTGGTTTGACGTCAGTAACTATTCCTAATTCTGTAACGGAAATTGGACGTGAGGCTTTTTGTTTTTGTAGTGGCTTAACGTCAGTAACTATTCCTAATTCTGTAGATTCAATTGGACGGCAGGCTTTTAGTTATTGTAGTGGTTTAACGTCAGTAACAAGCAATGCTGTTACGCCACCAACTATATTTTCTAGTACTTTTGATGATATAGGTGCTGATGCTGTTTTCTATGTTCCTTGTGTTAGTGAAGCGGCTTATATGGCTGCTCTGTATTGGAGTGGGTTTAATTATGGAGAATGTTTTACAGAAAATGGCTTGAATGATGTTGATGTGGCAGAGGCAACTATTTATCCAAATCCAGTAAAAGATGTATTGAACATTGATTGCTCTGATAGGGTTGAAAGCGTTGAAGTCTTTAATCTTTTTGGGCAAAAAGTTTATGCAGGAACTAAGACAACGATAGATGTTAGCAGCTTTGCAAAAGGGAACTATGTTGTGAAGTTGCATACTGATAAAAGCATAACGACAAAGAAGTTTGTTGTAGAATAATTGAATGATTTGATAATAAGGAAGAAGCCCGATAATGATTGA
>JAISLH010000055.1 GCA_031260565.1 Bacteroidales bacterium | reverse complement strand
ATTTCCTTTGAGGTCGTAAGTTATCTGATAGTCCCAACGATAAGCCACTTCGCCATTCTCATCGTAAGCAACAGTCTCTATGACGCTGTTATTGCCGTCATACTTGGCTTCAATATGGTATGCATATTTTCCATTCTCATCGTACTGAATTTTTTTCGTCTGATAGCCTTGCTTGTTATAGGTCGCAGTCCATTTATCCGTCAATTTGCCGTCACCGTTGTACTCGTTATATTCGGTAGTGTTGCCTTGCTTGTCCTTCTTAAACAATCGCTTTTCAAAAATGTTTCCGTACGCATTGTAACAAAGTACCTCACTTAAATTACCCTTTTTGTCATACTTAGATAAGTACTTTTGAGCCAAATTACCATCTGCATCGTAGTAAATCTTTGCTGATACGATGTCTTTATCATCATAAACAAGTTTCATAATGTAAGATAAGGCACTTGCAGAATCATATACATCATCTTCGATAAAAAGACCTTTCTCATTATAAAGACTCTTTGTAACGCTGGACTGCTTGTCCAACGAGTCATAATAAGTAGCTAAAGTCTGCATACCCTGTTCGTTGTATTCCAACACTTGCCTGCTCATCAGAGAACTTTGCTCGGTTTTGCCCATTTTGTCAATAGCCTTATAGACTATGGTTTCTACTTTTTTGATTTTACCTTTCAAACCTGCTTTTTCAAGGTCTGTTTGTTTTTCTTGGGCAAACAACATAGTGCTTCCCAAGAGGCATAAAGCCATAACTGAAAATAAATTCTTTCTCATAGTTATTATGTTTTATCGGTTTTCTTTTGCTTTTGTGTAGCCTCGCATAAGACCTCTTTCGGAGCGGCTTATGAAATCTAAAATGATGTTAAGGCTTTCTGATTTTGGCATTTGCTTTATCTGGTCTATTGCATTGGAGTAGGTTAATCCGCTTTGGAAAAGAACTCTATACACTTGCTGGATTTCGTTTATCTGTTCCTTTGAATAGCCTCTTCGTTCCAACCCAACGGAATTAACACCAAAATAAGACAAAGGAAACTTTGCAGCCTTGATAAAAGGTGGAACATCTTTATCCACCAAAGCTCCTCCCATAAGGATTGAATGCTGCCCTATCTTGACAAACTGATGTATGGCAGATATTCCTCCCGTTATTACCCAGTCATCTATTTCTATATGCCCTGCAAGAGTTGTCGCGTTGGCAAGCACACAATTATTACCAATACGGCAGTCGTGAGCAATATGAGTGTAAGCCATAATGAGGTTGTTGTTACCAATGATAGTCTTGTCTCTTGCCGCTGTCCCACGATTGATTGTTACACATTCACGTATTCGGTTATTGTCGCCTATCTCAACGGTGGTATATTCGCCATTGAATTTCAAATCCTGAGGGACGGCAGCAATGGAAGCGGAAGGAAATATCTCGCAATTATTACCTATTCTTGCTCCCGGAAAGATTGTTGCATGAGAGTGAATGCGGCAATTATCGCCAATGACAACATCTTCGTAAATTACGGCGAAAGGGTCTATTCTTACATTTTGACCAATCTTTGCATCTGGGTGTATGTACGAATTATTCATATAATCGTTGTTATTTATTTTTTGCTACTTGAGCCATTAGTGTTGCCTCAACTACTACTTTGTTGCCTACATAAGCCGTGCCCGTCATCTTGACAATACCACGCCGAATAGGCTCTATGAGAACTAACTTCAGCAACAAAGTATCTCCCGGAACGACTTTCTGCCTGAACTTTACCTCTTCAAACTTCATAAAGTAGGTGTTGTAATTCTCAGGGTCTTCAATATTCTGCAACGCAAGCAGTCCTCCCGTTTGTCCAAGTGCTTCTACTATCAACACTCCCGGCATAACAGGCTCTTTTGGGAAATGTCCGTTGAAAAAATCCTCATTTCCTGTTACGTTTTTCAAACCTACAACATAATCTTCTCCGACCTCAATTATCTTATCTATCAATAAGAAGGGATACCTGTGCGGCAGCAATCGCTTGATAGCGGTTATGTCAAAAACAGGCTCCTTACTTGGGTCATAAATAGGTGCTTTGTTAGCTTCTTCCATAATAGATTTCAATATATTCTTTGTAAATGCGACATTGGAACTATGCCCCGGTCGCTTGATTATAAATTCCCCTTTAAGGCGATGTCCAACAAGGGAAACATCACCAATAAAATCCAGCAGTTTATGTCGTGCCGGCTCGTTGTCAAAGTGTTTTGCGACATTGTTTAGCACACCTTTTTCCACCTTTATATCCTCTGCATTTTTATTGAATAGCATTGCCAGATGTTCTTTCTGCTCTTGGCTTATCTGTTGCTCAACAAAAATCAAGGCATTGTCCAAATCACCTCCCTTTATATAGTTATTTTGGAGTAACACCTCTATTTCGTGTAAAAAGACAAAGGTTCGGCATGGGGCTATCTCTGTTTTGAAGTCTTCAAGTTTATTTAACTTTGCTTGTTGCCAACCAATGACGTCAGACCTGAAATCAATAACAGCACCGACCTTAAATCCGTCATAAGGCAACGCCAACAAATCAATATCTTTCTCCTCATTGATATAACGAACAGGGTTTTTGATAGCATAAACTTTGGCTTCGGCATCCTGCTCTATTGCTCCGCACTGCTCAAGTTTTTGTATCCAAATATCGGCACTTCCATTGAGTATCGGCACTTCCGCAGCGTCTAACTCTATCTCTGCATTGTCTATTCCCAAAGCATAAAGGCTGGAAAGCAAATGCTCAATGGTTGCCACCTTAGCACCATTTTTTTCTATCGTAGTACCTCTTGAAGTTTCGCTAACATTAGTTGCTAATGCTGCAATCAGAGGTCGCTCTTCCAAATCTGTCCTTCTGAATTGTATTCCAAAATTAACTGGAGCAGGTTTTACACAAAGACTTACCTCTTTGCCTGAATGCAGTCCTTTCCCTTTTATTTTGAGTTTCGTTTGTAATGTTTTCTGCTTTTCCATACAAAAATTTAGGGTGCAAAAATACTAAATAAATTTACATAAAGAACGATTTGTTCATATTTTTTTCCGTATTTGATAATATTTTTGTAGATTTGCAGCTTCAAAAATAGTGTTTTTATGAAGAAAATAATTGGTTTAATTGTAGTAATATTCTGTTTCTGGGGCTGTTCCACCACTTTACAGAAGACATCGGATCTTTCCCCAATAACGATAGATAAGAAGGCGGGGACAAATGAAGTAGCCTTCGTTTCGGTCTGCGTTACGGCTAAAACGTCAGACGAACAATTATTAGAAATTCGCAAAAAAATCATCCAGCACACCAAAATACGTTTCACAAACTTTGATGTGATTCGCGGAAGCAACGGAGATATTTATTTCCTGTCAATGGCTATTGATTGCAGGGATGGTTATAGTGGCGAGTTTTCCCATAGTTTTGAACCGGGAGACACGTCTGTTCAGGGCTTTTACAGACATTATTATAAGAATACGTACAATAAGCCTTTTGTCTTCGGTGATATAAGTGATATGCCAGCCTATGAGCCTGTGAAAAGAGATACTGTAACACCGCCACAAGAATAAAGACAGGATTTACACCAAAATTTAGAGCTTAATATGTAACGAAAAAAGGGATAATGTCAAATATTATCCCTTTTTTTAGCCATTTTCTCAAAACCAAACTCTGCTTCATTTTCCTAAAGCGGCGTTTTAATTTCCTGAAACGCCACTTTAGCATCACGAAACGCCGCTTTAGAAAATTAAGGTGGCATTTGGTGAAAATGAAATAATGAAGCGAAATGGTAGATTATCTTTCCCGAAAATTCTTATAGTAGAAAAATAAATCTTAATTTTGCAAAAAATTTACTGATTATGCGTTTAAGAGCAATAGAATTTAATGATATTGACTTGATTTTCAAGTGGGAAAATGATGAAAGTATGTGGGACGTTACCGAAACACAGCGTCCTTTTTCTCATCAAGCAATCAAAAGTTATGTAGAAACAGCTCAGAACGAGGATATTTACACCGCCAAACAGCTTCGGTTGATGATTGAAAGCAAAACGGAAAAACAGACGATTGGTTGTGTGGATTTGTTTGATTTTGAGCCGCAAAACCTTCGTGCAGGTGTTGGAATACTGATAGATAAGGCGTTCAGAAACAATGGATATGCTGCAAGGGCAATGGAATTGTTGAAAAAGTATGCCTTTGACGTCATTAACATACACAATCTCTACGCTTTCGTGCCACAAGACAACGAGGCGAGTTTGCGACTTTTTGAAAAGGCAGGATTTAATAAAACAGCAACGTTACAGGACTGGATTTTGAGGCAGCAAAACTATAAAGACGTGATTGTTTATCAATGTTTATCAGTGCGATGACAAGAAAAACGACAAAAATTATACTCATTGCCTTAATCTTTTTGGTGATTTGCGGTGTTATTGGAGCGTTACACCTGTATTTTACAAAGGTTGATGCAACTCAAACTACATATTTATACATTTATCCTTCAACTTCTTACAGCGATTTATGCAAAGACATCAAGGGAAAGGGAATTGCCAAAAATCTCACCTCGTTTAATCTTTATGCAAAGGCATTGGGCTATGACAAAAATATGAAGGCAGGCTGCTATGAAGTGTCGCCCGATATGAAAATGCTAAATTTGGTGTCCAATCTCAAAAAAGGGCGACAAAAACCTGTAAAAATAACGATTGGAAAGTCAAGATTGGTGGAAGATTTCGCACAAAAAACGGCTCAAAGCCTTATGTTCAGTGAGCAGGATTTGATGAAGACGATACATAATCAAGGATTTGCCGATTCTGTTTTCTTTTTTGTCATTCCTAACACTTATGAACTTTATTGGACTATAAGCCCTGAGGATTTCCTACTGCGTATGCGAAAAGAGAGCGAAAAGTTTTGGCTCACCAAAAGCAAGGAATTACAAAGCGATGGCTTGACACGCCAGCAGATTATGGTCTTGGCAAGCATTGTTGAGGAAGAGACGAACAAGATAGATGAGAAACCGAAGGTGGCTGGTGTCTATGTAAATCGGCTTCATAAAGATATGCTGTTGCAAGCTGACCCAACGGTGAAATATGCCTTAAAAAACTTCTCCCTTCGTAGGATAAAAGGGGAACATTTGCAGGTTGTATCACCATATAATACTTATAAAGTTAAGGGATTGCCTCCTTCGCCAATATGTCTTCCCTCTATGTCTTCCATAAATGCGGTTTTGAATTACGAACATCACGATTTCTTGTTTTTTTGTGCCAAAGAAGACTTTTCAGGATACCATAATTTCGCCGCCAATGACAAGCAGCACGCCATAAACAGGCAACTTTACATCCGTGAATTAAATAAGAGGGGGATAAATTAGGCAATGACAAAGGCAATAGTAGAAAAAAAAGTGGTAAGCTACTCATATCGCACCGCTACAACCTCATTACCTTGCTGCATTCCTGCCCTGGGGAGTTTCAAAGGGAGCTGGTCGTATAAGACTTACCACGTGCAAAAGTACAACATTTTATTTGAATACCAAAATTTAAGCAATAATGAACCCATATACAAGAGATGATTTAATAACGTTTCTCAGCAGTCAAGGCAATGATTACGAGCAATTAAAGCAACGTGCTTTAGAAGTAAAAAAAAGTGAAATTGGCAACAAGGTTTTCCTGCGTGGCTTGATTGAATATTCTAATATTTGTCGTAAAAATTGTCTTTATTGCGGTGTTCGCAAAGGAAACAAAAACATTTTACGCTACGAGCTTACTGACGATGAGGTTTATCAGTGTGCAGACTTGGCTATGAAGCTTGGCTATGGCTCTTTGGCGATACAATCGGGGGAAAGGAATGATAGTAAATTCACAGATAAGATTACTGAATTGGTTTATCAGACCAAGAAACGCTCAAATAACACTCTTGGCATAACACTTTCGTGTGGCGAACAGAGCGAAGAAGTTTATAGGCAATGGTTTGACGCTGGTGCTCACCGATACCTTTTGCGTATAGAGACATCTAATGAAGAACTTTATTACAAAATACACCCCCAAGACGCTACTCACGATTTCCAAACCCGCATAAACGCCTTGCAAACCTTAATAAATCTTGGTTATCAGACGGGTACTGGCGTTATGATAGGGCTTCCATTTCAGACAATAGAGCATTTGGCGGACGATTTATTGTTTTTTCAGAATTTGAATGTAGCAATGGTTGGTATGGGACCCTTCATTGCTCATCAGGATACGCCGTTGTGGCAATATCATACTCTTATACCGGACATTGAAACGCGTATGCAGCTTACTTTAAAGATGATTGCTACACTTCGTCTGCTGATGCCGAAAATCAATATGGTTGCTGCCACTGCCAATCAGACACTTTACGAAGACGGGAGAGAACAAGCCGTTTTGGCAGGAGCTAACATCATTATGCCAAACCTCACTCCTAACCAATATCGTGAGCAATACCTTATCTATCCTGACAAAGCCTGTGTTGGAGATAAGCCTATGCAGTGTAGTTTTTGCCTCAAGGGTAGAATGGCGTCAATCAACCACGAAATTATTTACAACCAGTGGGGAGACTCAAAAGCTTATACCGAAAAGGCTTAACCAAAGAAACCATTTCGATATTTCTTTGGGTTTGACAAACCAAAATTTGCAAAAAACAAAGCAATTAACAAATTTTCTGTACCTTTGCAACCGCTAATCAAAATGCTACAATATTATGAGTGAAACCTTCAAAGTGGTTGCTAAAACGATGTTCGGCTTGGAGGAAATCTTGGCTAAGGAACTGGAAACAATAGGTGCTAAAAATATAGAAATACTTCGGCGGGCTGTTGGCTTCGAAGGTGATATGAAAACGCTGTATAAGGCTAATTATCAACTGAGAACGGCTCTTTGTATCTTAAAACCTATCGCAGAATTCAAGGCTGCTTCTACCGACGAGCTGTATGAGCAAATTTATCAGATAAAGTGGGAAAAACTTCTCAATCCTGACGGCACGCTTTACATTGATTCGTCAATCTATAGTAGCCTTTTCACGCACTCTCTCTACGCTTCGCAAAAGGCAAAGGATGCAATATGCGACCGATTGAGAAAGATGTTTAACTGCCGTCCGACAGTAACGAAGGAAGATGCAGATTTGAGACTCAACATTCGCATTTACGAAGACCAAGTTACTCTTTCGTTGGACTCTTCGGGCGAAAGCCTGTTCAAGAGAGGCTATAAGGTGGAAGTAGGTGAAGCCCCTATGAACGAGGTTCTTGCTTCTGGCTTGATTCAATTAAGCGATTGGCAGAAGGATTGCAACTTTTACGACCCTATGTGTGGAAGTGGGACATTGTTAATTGAAGCAGCAATGTATGCTTACAATATTCCATCTCAGTATTATCGCAAAGGATTTGCGTTTGAAAAGTGGGGTAATTTCTCAAAACCTGACTTCCGCAAGATAAAACAGGAAGCCGATGAACAGATTTGCGACTTTGATTATCTGATTTGCGGGTCTGATATTTCAAAACGAGCCATTACCATTGCCAACGCAAATATCAAAAACGCATTGCTTCACAAGGACATAACCGTTGAGTGCAAACCGATTGCCGAAAGCACACTTCCAGAAGGCAAAACGCTCATTATTACAAATCCTCCTTACGGAGAGCGGCTTGAAGTGGAGGATATAATTGAACTTTATGAACAGATGGGTAACATTTTTAAGGCAAAGTATGAAGGGAATGAGGCTTGGGTTATATCCTCTGACCTCTTCGCTTTGAAGAAAATAGGACTTAAGCCGAGCAAAAAGATACCTATTTACAATGGAAGCCTTGAATGCAATTTCTGTAAGTTTGACTTGTACTACGGAAGCCGCAAAGCAAAAAAACAAAACGCCACCTTAATTTCCTAAAGTGGCGTTTTAATTTCTTGAAACGCCACTTTAGCGTCACGAAACGCCACTTTAGAAAATTAAAGCGGCGTTTCATTTTTACGAAATGGCGTAGCAAAAAAATAGGGATACCCTTCAGATTTGGGTATCCCTATTGTGATTGTAGGAAGCTTGGTTTATTTCACCAGATTCACTGTTCCTGTTTTATCATAAACCCTTGATGAGCCTTGCATCTTATACTGCAAACGATAGACGTAAGTTCCTTGACCTGCTTGTGAGCCATTCACTGTGCCGTCCCAACCTAAGACGTTTTGCATATTAGCTATTGCTTCTGGTCTTAACTCTTTGGTAGAGTAGGAATAAACTATTGTTCCCCAGCGATTATAGACTTCAAAACTGAGGTCGTACAATACGTTAAGAGTATAAATAAATAGCCTGTCATTCAATCCGTCCCCATCAGGAGAAAAAGCAGTAGGCACCCAGACAGAGAATATCAGAACAGGGAGATGAATGGTAGTGTCATCGGAACAGCCCAGCTCGTTATAGGTAGTGAGTCTTATCCATACGGTATCAGTACTTACGTCAGAAAAACGATAAGTTAGGCTTCGGGCATTTGAGGTGCTTCCGTCAGAAAAATCCCAACGAGAAGAGGTACTATAAGGGGAAACATCAGTAAAAGATACCGCAGGACTTGAGACATCAACATACTCAGGGGAGTAGTTAATAATGGCAGTTGGATAAGGTATCACTTCAATGGTAACAGACTTATCTGCATGGCAACCGCTTGAACCGTAACCTGCCATTGTATATGTAGTTGTTACGTTTGGATATACGGTTATTGTATCTATATAGGTGGTTGGGATAGCAGGGTCGTCAGGTTCAGCTGTCCATGTGTATGACTGGGCATTTGTTCCCCAAAGCACAACAGGCTGACCAGGGCACACCTTTAATTTACTTGCGTGAATTTCTGGTTTAACTACGTGTATTGTTATGCTGTCCCAAACAATGCAACCTTGAGACGTTTGAGCTAAAAGATAAACGGTAGTATCCTTAGTTGGCTGGAACGTTGGCAAAATAGGACTTGTAGTTGCTCCAGACATATTATAAGGCTCTGTTGGTCTGGTATAAACCCATTTCATTCCCGTTACACTTCCAGACAAGTCTATTGCCCTAATGTTGGCTGTTTCTCCAAGGCAAAGAATAGTATCCCCCTCTAATTGTATCTCAGGAAACTGTTGAACACTTACAATGACAGTATCTCTCATTGAGAGCGTTGAGCTTGTGCTTTCATTGTATGCCGAAATAGTTACAATCAAGGTATCTGACTCTTGGTAAGAATGGGTGTAAGAGTTGGTAGTAGATAATGTATCTTCCGCTGGATTAGTCCAAATAAAAGCAGGATTAGTTAAATCTATTTCATTACTGCATGCCGCAATAGACCTATACTCCGTCCCTACACAAATCAATGTATCATCCATAACATTGAGGCACGGGATGAATATATCTTTCTCCACAACATGACTGCAAATACCTTTTGAAGCAGTTAGTATAACATGTTTTGTGCCACATGAGGCATAAGTGTGCATAGGCGACCACAAAGCTAAATCATCTCCCGCATGCCATTCAACATCAGGTGAGCCATCATCAAACTCCCATTTATAGTAATCAGGCTTTCTGGCATTGGTTAATGTGTCTGAAGTATTTGTAAATTGAATATCAAGTGTGCCATTATTTTTGACAGTAAAATCTGCTCTTGGTTTTACGTCTGTAATATCTATACTTTGATAACCTATACAAGCAGGAATACCAACAGTTGTTGATACGGAAGTCAGCTTTACAAACACATGTTGTAAAGGCTGTCCCTGCATTATATTGCTCTCTTGAGTTACAAATAAGGTATCGTTTGTGCCGCTATGTATCGCAGGAATTTCATTTGCTGTTATAGCAACTGCTGCCAAATCGGGATTATTACTTGGATTGATATACCACTGATAAGCCGCAAAGCCAGCAGGAGCAACAACTTCTACAATGTTTG
>JAISLH010000075.1 GCA_031260565.1 Bacteroidales bacterium | reverse complement strand
GTGATAAAAGAAATCTGAGGCTTGAAGATGTTGTTACCATTGCCCTTAGGAGTGAAAGCATTCGGTATCCAGCAGAGCGTATTCTTTGTTATGGAGGCGTAAGATGAAGAAGCGGTAGCTTGTTTGCCGTCTTCGCCGTAACCATTCTGAGTTGCAATAATATTATACGTTATATTGTAACCGCCAACGACCATATCGGCAGCATTATCCGAAAAGACCGACCCAGCCGATAAGCCAAGCAGCTCGGTTGTTGCTGAGTTTGAGCCGTTGGAACGATAAATTGAGTAGTCTAAAACGGCATTCCAGCCATTGTAAGTGTTCCATTGTAAATCTGTTATGGCGGATGAGACTTCTGAAGCCTTTAATTGCATACTTGAAACGGGCTTTGATGATTTGTAATCAGTCAAACAGACATCGGGAGCGTGCAAAATATAGGTGTAAATGACCGAAGCCGCCGACTGAGGCAGGTTGTCGGTGTAGCCAAACGTTCCTTTACCGCTATAAGGCAAGGTAGCAATGTTGTCAAACGATACTCCGTCAGAGCTTCTTGTCAGTTTGTAATGCTCAACGGCTAAGGTGGAGTCAAGAAAGAAAGAGAGCTCAATCTGGTTGTTTGAAGGAAGAACAGAAACGGAACGAATGTATAAATAATCCAAGACATCAGCAGCCTCAATGGACAGATGAACAACATTAGATGTTGAATTATAACCGCCATTGCCCACTGCAACAACGTAAAAGAAATAATCAGAAAGCGAAGTGTTGATACCAATTTGGCAAGATGTCATTTCACTGCTCACAGACGTCATTTGAGCAAAATTAATGTTGTCATTAGAACTATAAACTGCATATTCAGCCAAGCCTCCTTCCATATTGATGTATTGATTCCACGAAAGAGTAACCTGATTGCTACATTGAGGACGCTGAATTGATAGAACAATGTTATTATGCTTATCACTACGCGGAGAAGTGTTCATACAGGAATCATAACTCATTATGGCGAGGGAATGAATGTTCAAAGGGTCGCAACCGGAGCAAGTATAAGAACTGCTATTCTTCCCTTCAATGGTGGCAAGCGTTGTACAGGGTTCGCCGGAGCAAATAACATAACCACGAACGTCCGAAGCAGCAGACGGAGTCCAAGTAATGCCAACCTGTTGTGTTGTTATGTCGGTAGAAACGCAACGAACATTGGGCTTATCTGGCACTTCATCATCATAAACGATTGTTTTGGCTTTGTTAGAGCGTGAAATACAAGGGTAATCGTTCGCTATCTCAACGTAATACGTCAAAGTATCTTCGCAAATAGGGCTAATGTAGTCGTAAAACTTCAAAACAGGAGACTGATACGAAGAGTCAATAGTGCCAATCAAGACATCAGCCTCACCATTGCTTGTTCTGCTGCGATAAATCTTGTATTTGCTGTTCTCATATCCTGTATTGCCGTGATAAATGTAAGACATAAGGTCAAGAGAGTTCCATTGCAGGGCAATGGTTGTTGAGTTCATTTGATTGGCTGTAAGGAACATTGTATTGATTGAGCCATATTTGAAATTATAAGGAGAACTTGTTGCATTGATTGAGTAACGTATGCTGCCGTTGTTTGCGTTTGCTGTTATATCTGTAAAAGTGCCTGTTGTGATTGAAGGCTCTGTGCCGACAAGTGTAGGACTTGGCTGAGCAGATGTAGAATAAAATATATTATATTGTCCAAATGTTGCGTGCAAAGTAGGGTCTGCGTTCTCTATATTGTCCGTTTCCCACGTCAAAGTCGTACTTCCGTCATCATTTACAAAGGCACAGCGTATCAAAATGGTATCCGACTGCCCCCAAACAGCCAAAGACATCAACCCAAACAGCAAACCGCAAATCTTATTCTTCATCTCAATCCTCTTAACGCTTATATAGACACTTCAAATGAGCTAAATGTTTCATTATTCCGTCATTTCCAAACGACAAAAGTACGCTTTTTATTACTAAAACAAAGCAATAAATTTCTAAAGTGGCGTTTCAGCGTGACGAAGGTTTGTTAAAATGAAGCAAAAGAGAGAAAAATACAACCGTTGTGTGAATATATATTCCTGTTATATTCTTTTGATGTCTGCTCCTAAGGCTTGGAGGCGTTGGTCAATGTTTTGGTAGCCTCGATCTATTTGTTCAATGTTGTCAATAATACTTTTGCCATTTGCCGATAAGGCAGCAAGCAACAGAGCCACACCCGCACGAATATCAGGTGAGGTCATAGCAACACCTCGCAACGGATAACGCCTTTCAGACCCTATAACCGTAGCACGATGAGGGTCGCAAAGGATTACCTGTGCCCCCATCTCAATCAACTTATCCACGAAAAACAAGCGGCTTTCAAACATCTTCTGATGGATAAGCACACTGCCCTTTGCCTGAGTGGCAACGACAAGAACAATGCTTATCAAATCTGGAGTGAAACCTGGCCAAGGAGCGTCAGCTATTGTCATTATTGAACCATCCTTAAATCGCTCCACTTCGTAAATATCTTGCTGCGGAACGAAAATATCATTGCCCTGTCGCCTGACCTCTATGCCTAATCGTTTAAAAACATCGGGTATAATGCCCAACTGATCATAATTAACGTCCTTTATCGTCAAGGCTGATGCTGTTATAGCTGCCAGACCAATGAAGCTACCAACTTCAATCATATCGGGAAGAAGGCGATGAGAACATCCACTTAAACTACTCACACCTTCAATAGTCAAAAGGTTAGACCCAACACCACTGATGTTTGCTCCCATTGAGTTTAACATCTTGCAGAGTTGAGCAACATAAGGTTCGCAGGCAGCATTGAAGATAGCAGTTGTGCCTTTCGCCATAACGGCTGCCATGACAATATTGGCAGTGCCGGTAACGGAAGCTTCGTCCAAGAGCAAGTATGCTCCTAACAAATCACCGCTTAAAAGAAATGAACTTTTGCTTGTATCGTAAGCTACATTTGCACCTAACTTTTCAAAGCCTGTAAAGTGTGTATCAACACGGCGGCGTCCTATCTTATCCCCTCCAACAGATGATACAACAGCACGACCAAAGCGAGCAAGAAAAGCCCCTGACAACATAATAGAGCCACGCAGCTGAGAACACAGACGAGCATATTCTTCAGTGTAGATTTTCTCCACTGCTACCTCATCAGCTTTGAAATTGTATGTGTCAGCATTCACCTTCTCAATCTTAACGTTGAGAAAAGCGAGGATTTCTATCAGTTTATTTACATCACGTATGTTAGGAATGTTGCTTATCGTTACCTGCTTGTCGGTAAGTAAAACAGCACACAAAACCTGCAAGGCTTCGTTCTTTGCTCCCTGTGGAACGATAGAACCGGATAAACGCTTGCCACCATAAATTTCAAAGGAACTCATGGTTACTTGTTTAACATTTTACGATTGTTTTTGTTCTTGTAGTTTGGGTTTAAGTTTTTGCCGTTGGTGTTTTTTCTCTTCTTATAGTTATTGTTGCTTCCGCCAAGGATAGAACCTGTGCTTTTTAGTTTGAAGTCGTCCTGTAATTTGAGCTGTCCATTTGATAAGTGCTCAAAATGGCGTAATATCGTCTCATCATCACAAGAGCTAACATTCCATAACAGATACGCCCTTTTCAACTGCTGAGCTATCATCTCAATCAACATATCTTTTTCTTCCCCTGCCTCCATTGAGATAACCTTTTCTATCATCTGCTCTATCACCTTACCATAAGGACGAAATTCTATGTCACTATTTTTATAAGGCATAGGACTTGGCTTAAAGGTTGTAAAATCTTGCTCAGGCACTTCATAAGGAGCATCTACGTCAAGCAAATATTTACTCATTATAAACAAGTGATGCCAAAGTTTTTTGCGATAATCCAAAGTGTCTTTGGCAGCAGGATTTACCCTGCCCATAGCTTCAACAATCAGAAAAGCGAATTGAGTTCTTTTTTCCTTGTCTTCCATTGTCATAGCAAGGTCAATCATATTTTGTATGTTGCGTCCGTATTCGGCAATAACTAATTGTGTTCTTTTTGTATTGTACATTATTCTTACGTTTTTCTCTTCTAAATTGACTGCAAAGGTACAAAAAATTGCCCTAACAGCCAAAAATGGGATTT